>QILU01000236.1 GCA_003233475.1 Ahrensia sp. | reverse complement strand
GGTGAAAGACATTATTTCGCTCCGCTTTGCTTCATCTGAATACTCTTCCTCAAACAGAATTGTATGAATTTAATAGGTCCTGACCCTAGGTTTGAAGATGGTCAAGCCGTTGAACACTGGGACAACATTCAACCAAGACTTGGGCCAAACCAATCAGGGCGCAGCATGGTGGATGGACCGACTGAGGCGGTTGACCTTGAATTGACCGAAAGCAACCGCTCGTTGGTCCAGTCATTCATTGATAATGTGCTAATCGAAAAGAACCTCGACCATCTTACACAGTTCGTTGACGAGAAGAACTACATTGAACACAACCCGCAACTGGAAGATGGCGTGGCCATTCTGCAATCTGCATTGGAAGCCGAAGACGCGGGCCGCAGACGGATTGACTATCATCGTGTCCATCGTGTTCTGGCCGAGGGAAACTTTGTCCTCTGTGTCAGTGAGGGAAATCATAGTGGCGTTCATTCCGCGTTCTACGATCTTTTTAGATTGGCTTGGGACACAACTGAAAAGGTCGCCCCGCGTAACGAGTGGAAAAATGATAACGGCAAATTTTGAGATTGGTGTTTATGGCTCGTCGCAAAACCTACGGTTCTGCGACGGTTAAATCGATTCTACCGAGACGCACATCATCGCATTTTGCACAGACAACACAATTTTTTCGAGCCCCTCGACTCATCGTAGAAAATAGTGCTTGCAGAGATATGTATTAATCGATACATTTTACATATCGATTAATACAATTCCAATTTCGATCTAAATGTAACCCTCGCAAGGATGCGGAGACGGATCCAATCCAGACCAATAAGGAATCACAAGATGATTTACCGAACACAAATAATTACCTGCAGCGCTGACAATACAGACAAAATGCTGATGATATTAAAGAAAGGTCAGTCTGAAATGCCAAACGGAATGTTGAAAATGTCGTTTACAACTGATGCCAATGACGACGACAAGTTTATTGTTCTGCAATCATGGGATTCAAAAGAATCATTTATTGCATTCCAAGGATCGCTCTCAAAGGAACAGGCTGCGGGATTTGCTGCGGTAATTGCTTCCCATGCTGAGTGTTGGTACAACGACAGCTTGACGTAATCGACAATGTAATTCAGGGTAGGTTGCCACAAAAATGATGAGACACTCACAGTAAATGAATAGATCCGGCAACATTTCTGCACGTGAAAGGCTCCTGGCATCAGGAGCCTTTCTTTTCGCAGAGAAAGGCGCAAAGTCTGTGAGCATGCCAACACCAGTATAAATATGGTTCATTATTACTTTGGCAGCAAAGATGGACTGCTTGAAGCGATTGTTGAGCAATTTAGTTCTGGTGTATTTGCAGGTCCAATGTTGCTCCTTGATAAGCCACCGCGTTCCAAGGATGACTTTCTGTCAAGATTTGAAATTCTTTTTGAGGCAACACTAGATGCCTATATTGAACAAAGGTCTGTACTACTTGTGGTCATTCGAGAACAAGCGGACCCGAAAGCGTTACCGGAATTCAATTCCTCAATCAGGCAAAAAAATTGGGATTCGTTCGAAAAGAACTCGACACGGAAATGGTTACGGGATTCTTTCTGGATCGGATTTATAGTCAAGTTCAACTAGCACCATGGATAAAAAGAAACTATGGAACCGATTTGCTGGGTGATCCTGAATACAAAAGAAAATGGTGTGAAGCAAACATCGACGTTTTTGTGAACGGAATTTTGAACTGATTGCAATTGGTGTTGTACCAATTCGAGAGCGATCTAAATTGCATCAGGAATTATATCAAGTTGTGATATCTTGCTCAAGAAAATTTTGCCGTGCAGTTAAAAGTTGGATTCTCTGCTTGTTGCAAAAACCATAGGTTTTGCAACAAGTTCCATAAACTCGATTATATCACTTTGCGACCTGTCTGAGGTGGTTCAATTTGCTCGCCTAATTCTTCGGCAAAGCGCAACATAACATGTAGCCATCAGGGTCACAGACAACAAACTGTCTCTGGCCAACATAGATATCATCTGCACGATACCATGCGTCCTCTAGTTCTCGGAAAATCTTGACATTATTAATCTTACAGCTGTCGTACAGCTCTTCCAAGCCAGTCGTCATGATTTGAAAATGTAGACCACGCCCAAATGGCGGTCGCATTTCTCCGCTCTTCCAAGTGTTTTTCGAAAATTGTTCAATCATGATTTCTGATTTCAGCACCTTGGCGTTCAAGATAACAAAAACCTTGGTCTGGACGTTCATACAACACAGAAAAGCCAAGAATTTCGACATAAAAATTCCTGCTCAACGAAGCATTTTGACACGCCAGTTCGGGCACTAATTTAGCCTTCGGTTTAGCCGCCATATCTACAACACCCTTCTCACCAACTTATCCAAATATCTACAACACCCTTCTCACCAACTTATCCAAGGTCAATTTGATGAATCGTCTATAAATTAAATAAGTTGCAAAAATCATGGTTTTTGCGACAGAAAAACGAGACAATAAAGACGGATAAATCATTTTGTTTCAAGGCGATATTTTAGGAATTTAGCTCCCTCGTATTCTATCTCATGGACAAATCTTGCTCCTATCCTTGCCAGCGCTCCCAGGTTTTTGCGAGATGGTGGCAGAAGAAACGTAATGAAAGGGATGCGCTGATCAGCGCGTGCAAACTCAATTGCTTTCTTTAAAATTTGTGGTCCCAATCCAAATGATTTTGGCTTTAGAACCAGACCGAAGTCCCACTCGTCACCCTCTTTTTGAAAACCGCCCCAGCCGACGTATTTCTTATTTGATAATATAGCCCAATGGCCGAGGCGATCATGCCTCCAGCGCTCTTCCTTGCTCGCAACAAATTTATCTACGGCTTGCATGTTCCATTCAAAATTCAAAAGGGGCATGTGTTCAGCTACGCGAGGATCGGACATATGCGCAATTATTTCATTGCGCTCAATCTGTGGCAGTCTAGCAAAGAATATTTTGCGTTTCAAACCTGCCTCCACAGCTTTACTCTTTACGCAGTTTTTCCTGATGCAAATAATTCAACGGTAGCGCAGTTGTATATTTTATCTGCTCCATGGAAAATGAAGATGAAACATCATTGATGGAAATTTTTGCGATCAGGCGCCGGTAAAAATCATCATAGGCCGCGATATCAGCAACCACCACCCGCAACAGATAATCCACTTCGCCGCTCATGCGATAAAATTCCACCACCTCTGGAAAATCAGCAATAATGGATGAAAAACTTCGCAACCAGGCATCAGAATGTTCTTTAGTTTTTATGGCCACAAATACCGAAACCGGCGCATTGATTTTGGCAGGATCTAAAATTGCCACCCGGGCAACAATCACTTTATCTTCTTCCATTTTTTGAA
>QILU01000053.1 GCA_003233475.1 Ahrensia sp. | reverse complement strand
AAAAACAGGCTTTCCAGGCAAAAACCCATCAGCGAGCCATGCATTCCTGCCGCCTCATATATAATATTCGTTCCCGCCGTCCCCGCCAGCACATAAGCAATACCCTTTTCCCACCCGGCCTGAATATCCGGCATTTTGGAATCGCACATACCCGCCGCCGATCCCCCCGTAAGGTCATAATAATTTGCCATTTGACCGCAGGCTGCGCTCAACAGGCTCTGTTCCGCTGAACCTCCTGACATGGCACCGGTGCGTAAATCTGAAACAAAAGGCCAGGTTCCAAAAATCGCCGGATGACCAGGTGCAAGACCGTTTACATAAACCAGCCCAGCCAGAACTTCAGCAACCGCCTGCACCACCGTGCCCGCAATAGCCGCCGGCGCAGTTGCCCCCGCCTGGCCTGCAGAAAGCAACAAAACCGGCATGCCGCCCTTGATACATTCCTCCAATACATCGCAGGCATCGGCAGCAAATCGCAACGGAGGAACAACAAAACAATTGGTATTGGACACAAATGGCCGCGCCCGAAACGCCGCTTCCCCGTCGGCGATTTTATACATCATTTCCAAAGCGTCCGGCACATACTCAGCCAGTGTAAACGAAGTGCCCACATGTTTAGTAGTCCCGGAAAGCGAGGCATAAAGGGTGTTTAAGTCCATCTCCAGCGGATCAACAATATCGCGCGCCACCATCGGCCTTTGGAAAAAATGAATGTTATCGAGGCCTTCAACAATGCGCGCCGCATCGTAAATATCGCGCACAAAGCTTTCACGATATTCATTTTTCTCCACATCCACCACATGCACGGCAGCCCCCGCCGTACCGAAATAAACCTTTTTACCCTGCGGATGCATGTCATGTTTTGGATCCTGCCCATGCAGGGTAAAATCACGGTTGGCATTTTTTATTACGTCCAGAACCGTTTTTCGCGGAAACCGCAAACGCCCGTCTTCCCCCATTTTCGCCGCAACACAACTTGGTGTAGCCTGAGAAAGACCAATATTTTCCAACACATCAAGAACAGCTTCGTTGATCTTATCCAGATCATCATCGCTGAGGGGTTTATAAGTCCCCCCTTCCATTCCCGCTTTTATCGGGCGAACATTCTCCGCCAACGGTGCCGCCCGCATAGTGTGCCGCGCTTTGCGCCCACCAGCCCGGCCTGTCCGGCGCGACGGATTTGAGATTCTCTCCTGCTCACTCATTCGCAACTTCCTTTTTACGAAGCACCACCGGCTTTCAACATTTGATCCACTTCATCGCCCAGGCATTGCTTTGCTTAGCGATGAGAAGTCTCCTTTTCCCAAAATCTGTGCACCAATATCGGCGATAACTTTGTGGGTTACCCGCGCCAACGCTCCGCCGATAGAAATCCGCGCTGCCCCCACTTTAGCAAAATCATCGCGGGAGTAATTGCAAAAACTCCCGGCACAAAGCACATTCACCGGAACCGAGACTGAGGCACATATTTTTTTCAAATCATCCATATCCGGCGGCAGCGGACAATAAACCACATGAGCACCAATTTCTTCATAGGCCTGCAGGCGGCGAATGGCTTCCTCTGTATCATAGGAACCCAACATCACCCCATCGGCGCGGGCACATATAGTAAAATCAAACGGCAATAATTCTGCCGCCTCCACCGCCGCTGCCATTCGCGCCACTGCCACATCAAAATCATAGGATGGTTGGGCTGAATCCATTGTGCTGTCTTCCAAAGTACAGCCAACCAGCCCCACCTCTGCCGCCAACGCCACCGTTTCAGCCACCCCGTCAGGGTCGTGGGCAAAACCATTTTCCAGATCAGCACTCACCGGCACATCAACGGCACGCACCATATCTTCGCAATGGTCGAGCATTTCATCGCGCGAAATTGTGCCCATATCCGGCCGCCCCAAAGTAAATGCATATCCGCTGGAGGTTGTGGCAATCGCCTTCGCCCCAAGGGCTGCCAGCATTTTGGCCGAGCCCATATCGTAAGCATTGGGGATGATAAACGGATCACCAATGACGTGCAGTTCCCGAAAGGCAATGGATTTTTCGTGGCTGTTCATAAGGTTTCCTTTATTGCTTTACCCGTTCAGATTTAGGGTCGTACATGGATCGCAGGCTGACTTCCGCTGCAACCCGGTTTCCGGCAATCTCTATTTCATATTCCGACGCCATCACTTCTCCTGCATCCTCCCCCTTACAGGGCACATAGCCCAGGCCAATTGCAGCACCCAATGTATGCCCATAGTTACCACTCGAAGAATTGGCTCATTATGATAGAGCAAGGGTTTTGGATCCTTCAGCTTGAACTGCACCAACCGGTTTTCCAACCCCGATTCCAATTTTTGCAGCACAGCATCGCGACCAATAAAATCAACCTTTGTTGTCTTCACCGCAAACCCAAGCCCAGCTTCCAGCACATGGTCTTCTTCGGTTATATCATGGCCAAAATGACGGAAGGCTTTTTCAATGCGAAGACTGTCCATCCCATATCCTGCCCGGCTTCAAACAGGGTTTCAAACACATGCACCGCCATGTCGCTGGAAATATAAATCTCCCAACCCAATTCCCCCACATAACTCACCCTATGTGCCCGGGCCAAACCCATACCGATCTCAATATCTTTTGCCGTACCGAACGGGTGGTTTTGATTTGACCAATCGTGGGGCGAAACCATTTGCAGCAATTTGCGCGAATTAGGACCCATAACGGCCAGCACCCCTTCATTTGCTGTCACGTCCACAATTACCACTTGAGCGCCACCAATATGCCTGCGCATCCAGGACAATTCTCGCGGCACCGTGGCCGCCGGAGTTACAATTATATAGGCGGTGCTGGAAAGCCGGGTAACGGTCACGTCTGCCTCAATACCACCCCGCTCGTTCAGGAATTG
>QILU01000152.1 GCA_003233475.1 Ahrensia sp. | reverse complement strand
GCCGCCGATATATTGATCAACAGGAAGCCAACGGTTTACTGCCTCTCTATTGGTCGGGGTGGAAGCTTTAGGGTCGATGAAGCGAGCAAAATACCAGGATGAATCTACAAAGGTGTCCATGGTATCGGTTTCACGCCTGGCAGGTTTTTTACATTTTGGGCAAATCCACATCGCGCCATGTTGGGTGGCGATCAAGCGGGTTGCCGGGGATGTCAAAACTAACATCATCCGGCAATACAACGGGCAGGTTTTCTGGTTTTTCTGGGATAACGCCGCAGTCTTCACAATGGACAACGGGGATTGGGCAGCCCCAGTAGCGTTGGCGAGAAATGCCCCAATCGCGAAGTTTATAATTGACCTCTCCTACCGCTTGAGGTGCTCCATTGAGGCTTTGCCGGTTGAGTTTTTGTATGGCGGCTTCAATGGCGGCATCTTTATTTAAGCCGTTCAGAAAACCGGAATTGGTAATGACCCCGTCGCCCAGATAGGCGGTATCTTCTACGGGGAAGGGCCGGTCTGGTGTTTTGTGATCGGCCAGTACTGATATAACATCAAGATCATATTTGCGGGCAAAGTCTAAATCCCGCTGGTCGTGGGCAGCGCAGCCAAAAACAGCACCGGTGCCGTACCCCATCAAAATGAAGTTTGCGACATAGACCGGAAGTTCGCGCCCTTCAATAAACGGGTGAGCAACGGTCAAGCCCGTGTCAAACCCCAGTTTTTCTGCGGTCTCAACGGCGGCAACGGAGGTGCCGATTTTTCGGCATTGAGTAACAAATTCCATTAAATCGGGATTGTTCTCAGCCAGTTCCAGCGTGATGGGATGCTCGGCAGCGAGCGCCATAAAACCGGCACCAAACAGGGTATCGGGACGGGTGGAGAATGCTTCGATCTCACTGGCGCTGGTGCCTTTTCCGTTGACAAACGGAAAACGAATCCTGGCACCCTGGGAGCGGCCGATCCAGTTGGCTTGCATCAGTTTTACTTTAGCCGGCCAATTGTCGAGCGTTTCTAAACTTTCCAGCAATTCCTCAGAAAAATCGGAAATTTTGAAAAACCACTGGGTGAGTTCTTTTTGCTCCACCAATGCATTTGAGCGCCATCCCCTGCCATCGATAACCTGTTCATTGGCGAGCACGGTCATATCCACCGGGTCCCAGTTGACTTTGGCTTTTTTACGGTAGGCGAGGCCAGCCTCCAGAAAATCTAAAAACAGTTGTGGGCATAATATTCCACATCGCAGGTCGCGAATTCCCTGGACCAATCAAGGGAAAGCCCCATGCTTTTCAACTGTTTTCGCATGCTGGCAATGTTGTCGTAGGTCCATCCCTTTGGGTGGGTTTTGTTTTGCATGGCGGCATTTTCTGCCGGCATGCCAAATGCGTCCCATCCCATGGGGTGTAATACTTCAAACCCTTTTGCCCGTTTGTAACGAGCGATTACATCCCCCATGGCATAGTTGCGCACATGGCCCATGTGAATGCGGCCGGAGGGATAGGGAAACATCTCCAGGACATAATATGTTTCACGGTTTTTATCCGGCAGGGTGTTGGCTTCAAACAGCTTTTCTTTATTCCAGCGCTGTTGCCACCTGGTTTCAACTGTTTTCGGGTTGTAGCGTTCGGTTGCCAGCGGGTTGGTCATTGTAAGTGTTGTTCATTATAAGGAATGGGTATTGATTTGTTCTAGTGACCAGAAATGGTGATGCAGGTCAACCGTATCAGATTACAGGGATTTTTTGCGTGACCACAGGACTTCACCGGGAACGATTAGACAGTGTTTCAAGGGTTATTGCGGCGGCTGAAAAAAGGGCTGGTCGCAAAGCCGATTCTACCCGATTGATTGTTGTTTCCAAAACATTTGGTGCGGAAGATGTTCGACTTGTTTTGAACACGGGCCACCGGGTGTTTGGAGAAAACCGGGTTCAGGAAAGCCAGGCAAAATGGCCGCTGTTGCGTGAAGAATATGAGGGCATGGAATTGCACTTAATTGGCCCCTTGCAATCTAATAAAACGGCGGAGGCGGTGGCATTGTTTGATGTTATTCATACGGTGGACCGGGATAAAATTGCTAAATCTATCGCTAAAGAAATGGCGCGACAAAATAAAACGGTAAAATTATTTGTTCAGGTGAACACGGGAGAAGAAGAGCAAAAGGCAGGTATTGGGCCGCGGGACGCAGTAGATTTTGTTCAAAAGTGCCAGGAGGTTTACGGGCTGGATATTACGGGCCTCATGTGCATTCCACCGTTTGATGAAAATCCCGGGCCGCATTTTGCCCTGTTGCAAAAACTTGGGCTGGAAGCCGAGGTTAAAAACCTTTCAATGGGTATGTCTGCGGATTTTGAAACTGCGGTGGAATTTGGTGCAACCCATGTGCGGGTGGGTAGCGCGGTTTTTGGCGTGAGGCAGGCGCTTTAGAAAATGGTTCAAAATTAGCGCTTGATCAACGATCAACACGGACACTCTAACTGATTTGCTCGCTGACACAGGTGGAGGGTTGGTCTGCATACCAGGCTCTTGCATCCCATCCTTTGCCAAACTGCCTTTGGTCAAGGGTTGCATCTCCGGTGGGGCTGTAAAAATCAAAACAATTCGGGCCGCGCTTCCAAACCTCAAAACAGCCGCCGGTGGTAGGTTTATCCAAATAGGTGAAACATAAGATATTCCCGTTTAAACTCATTGTGCCAAGGGAAAGCTCTCCGGATTCGCTGTATTCGCTGGTGCCGTCCTTGTTAAACCGTTCCGCCCAACGTTCCCCGGAAGGATATTCCCCGGACATTGTGGTGCCGAAAACAAACTTTTGAATTTCTGCCCCGGTCAGGGGTTTTAAGACCAATTGTGCAAAGGCGGAAAAACTTACAAGAAAAAAGCAAAGCAAAACTATTGGGCGCAATAAGATTGCCATT
>QILU01000026.1 GCA_003233475.1 Ahrensia sp. | reverse complement strand
GCGCAAACTGGAGCGAAGCGTATTGGCCGACTATGAAACCGTTTTGGATGAAATTTTGAGCGAGCTTGATGGCAAGAACCTCAAAGCGGCCATTGCGCTGGCAAACTATCCCGATCTTATTCGTGGCTATGGCCATGTGAAAGAACGCAATATTGAAAAAGCCAAAGGAGAGCGCATGAAACTGCGTGCAGGCTTCAAGAATGTTGGCGGGCTGGCGGTGTTGGAAGCGGCCGAGTGAGCAAGGAAAAGGTTCACAGTGTTTTTCTTGATCAAGCTGAATTTTGCGAAGCAATGGGGTCGCATTTTACCGGCGCGTTGTGCCGATTGTTTGCGGCGAACCTAACGCGCGAAACAAAGCTTGGGGCGTTGTGCCTTGACTGGCCGGGAAATCCTGAATCCTCCGCCGACAATGTTCCGCTTCGGCTTTGCGGCGGGTTGCATGCGCTGGTGTTAAGCGGGCGGGATGAAAAGCTCGCGGCCTACTATCTACCCCGTTCAATGGTGCCGCCTACATGGCCTGAAGTTCTCCAAGTCTTGAAAACCCACGAGGCATTTTTGCTTGATTGGATGAAGTCCCCGCCGCAAACCAATGAGGTTTCCCGTTCGGCGGTGCTTTGGCCGGTGTTTATGGAAATTGCCAAACGAACCGAGTTGCCTTTGCGTCTGTTGGAGGTTGGAGCATCGGGCGGGCTGAATTTGCAGGCTCATCGGTTTGGGTATCGGTTGGGGGAAAGTCACTGCGGAGAATTGGAAAGCGCTCTGCAATTGAAACCGGAATGGAAGGGGGATGAGCCAAATTCCCATCCGGTGGAAATAGCCTCACAAGAGGGATGCGATCTGAACCCGCTCGACCCCACGAACGCGGAAGATATTTTGCGTCTGAAATCATACGTCTGGCCGGATCAGATTGAGCGCAAACAGCGAATGGGTGCAGCGCTAAAAATTGCCGGGGAGCATCCGGTGAAAATTGAAAAAGCCGATGCGGTGGAATGGCTTGCCACAAAACTATCAAAACCGTTTGCACCGTGGTGTTTTCCACAGTTGCCTGGCAATATTTACCGGTTGAAGCGCGGGCAGCGGGGGAAGCGGTGATTATGGCGGCAGCCAACAAGGCAAAACCACCCCTCGCATGGGTGCGTTTTGAGGCTGATGGCAAATCCCCCGGGGGAGGAATTCGCCTGCAAATGTGGTCCGACTTGTCTCCTGGCGAGCTTGATAAGTCATTCGGACGGGCGGATTTTCATGCACGGTGGATTGATTGGACAGTATAAGGGAACATTTTGAGCAATTCGGGGCTTGATCAACGCCTGTTCAAGTGGTCAAATTGAAAAAACGTTTGGGAGGACGTTTCAATAATGGCTGATTCCAACATGGCTCCCGCTGCGGGTGATCTGGATACGTTTCCAAAATTTTTGCTGCATAATGCTAAGACACTCGGCAATCGCCCTGCCATGCGTCACAAGGATTATGGCATTTGGCAAACCTGGACCTGGGCTGAAATGCTGGAGGAAACCCGTTGTTTTTCTTTGGGTCTTAAAGAAATTGGCTTAAAGCGCGGCGATAAGGTTGCGGTGGTTGGAGCAAATCGCCCGCGGCTTTATTGGTCATTTGCAGCCGTGCAGGCGCTGGGCGGTGTGCCAGTTCCTGTTTATGCTGATAGTGTGGCGGACGAAATGGTTTATGTTTTGCAACATGCGGAAGTGCGTTTTGCGATTGTGCAGGACCAGGAGCAGGTGGATAAACTGCTCTCCATTAAAGACCAATTGCCTAAGCTTAAATTTATTATCTACGATTGGGAACGGGGGCTTGGGGATTACGACGAGCCGTTTTTGCATTCGGTGGAAGAGTTGCAAAATAAAGGCCGGGCCGCCTTTGCCAGTGGAGAAGCTGGGTGGCTGGCGGAAATAGAAAAAAGCAAGGGCGCAGATCTTTCCGTGATGCTTTATACATCCGGGACAACGGGCAGGCCCAAAGGGGTGATGCTTTCCTACGACAATCTGGTGATTTCATCGGTAAACGCCAACAAATTTGATAATTTCGATCAAAACGATGAAATAATCGCCTATCTGCCCTTGGCCTGGGTGGGGGATCATATTTTTTCCTATGGGCAGTCCATGACCGCCGGATATTGCGTGTGCTGCCCTGAAAGTCCGGACACGGTGACCGAAAACCGCCGGGAGATTGCGCCCACCTATTTCTTCGCCCCACCACGGGTTTATGCGAGCCCCTTGAAGCAAAAAATGTTCCATTACTTTTTGGGGGTGGCGAAAAAGGTTGGTGAGCCGATTTTGAATGGTGAAAGTGTACCCCTTTGGGATAGCATCAAATACAAAGTCGGCGAACTCATGGTTTATGGGCCGTTGAAAAACCGGTTGGGTATGACGCGGATGAAGGTTGGCTATACGGCGGGAGAGGCAATCGGGCCGGAAATTTTCAGCTTTTACCGCTCGCTGGGGTTAAATCTGAAGCAGCTTTACGGGCAAACCGAAGCCAGCGTTTACATTACTGCCCAACCGGACGGGCAAATTTCTGCTGATACGGTTGGCACTCCGTCACCCGGGGTGGAGATTGAGATTTCGGACAGTGGCGAAGTAATGTACCGCTCGCCGGGGGTCTTTATGGGTTATTACAAAAATAAAAAGGCCACAAATGAGACCAAAACCAAAGACGGCTGGGTGCACACCGGGGACGCCGGATTTTTAGATAGCGATGGTCATCTGCGTATTATTGATCGGGCAAAGGATGTGGGAAAACTGACCAATGGCTCCATGTTTCCGCCCAAATATATTGAAAACAAGCTGAAGTTTTTCCCCAATATTAAAGAGGCCGTGGCGATTGGAGATGGTCGCGATTATGTGGCTGTGATGTTGAATATTGATTTGCAACCGGTGGCCAACTGGGCGGAGCGCAACAACATTGCCTACGGCTCCTATCAGGAACTTGCCAACCATCCGCAAGTCTACGATATGATGCAGGATCATGTTGACCAGGTGAATGCGGATTTGGCTTCTGAAGAGCGGGTGGCAGGGGCGCAAATTATGCGTTTTCTTGTTTTGCACAAGGAGCTTGATGCGGATGACGGGGAACTGACCCGCACCCAAAAAGTGCGACGTTCATTTATTAATGAGCGCTATGCCCCGCTGATTGAAGCGCTCTATGATGGTTCGGAGGAAAAATTTGTTGAAACCGAAGTTGTGTTTGAGGATGGCCGCAAGGGTAATATTTCCGCGACAGTGCAGATTCGTGATATGGATTTACATATGCCAATCGAGATGAAAGAGGCTGCAGAATGAATGTTCGCTCTCAAACCCTCCATGCGTTAGACGATGGAATTGCGCCGGGTGCTGAGCTGTTGAGGGTTGATGATGTGACGCTGCGTTTTGGCGGGGTGACCGCAATTTCGGATGTTTCGTTTGGTATTAACAAGGGTGAAATTCGCGCGATTAT
>QILU01000065.1 GCA_003233475.1 Ahrensia sp. | reverse complement strand
TCTTCATTATCAACAACAAAATCATCGGGATGGGTCACGCTCATATCAGACATCCCGCTTTTCAAAGTCGATACGCGGGTCGATCAGCGTGTAGATAATGTCTGACAGCAGGCTGATCACCAGCCCCATGAGCGAGAATATATAAAGCGTGGCGAACACCACCGGGTAATCCCTGTCCAGCGTGGATTTATAAGCCAGCAGCCCCAACCCATCGAGGGAGAATATTTTTTCAATAACCAAAGACCCGGTGAAGAACGCAGTAATAAAGGCGGCGGGAAATCCGGCGATCACAATCAACATAGCGTTTCGGAACACATGTCCATAAAGCACCTGTCGTTCCCCCAGCCCCTTTGCCCGGGCCGTGACCACATATTGTTTTTTGATTTCATCCAGAAACGAATTTTTGGTCAACAGTGTGGTGGTGGCGAAAGCCGAAAGAACAAGAGCCGTGAGTGGCAACGCCAGGTGCCAGAAATAATCCAGAATTTTTTGATACCAGTTCAGTTCGTCGAAATTCTCCGATGTAAGCCCGCGTAGGGGGAACCAGTCGAAAAACGACCCACCAGCGAAAAATATCATCAACATGATGCCAAACAAAAAGCCCGGAACCGCATAGGCAACGGTGATCACGCCACTGGTCCACACATCGAACCGCGACCCGTCTTTAACGGCTTTGCGAATGCCCATGGGAATGGAAACCCCATAAGAGATCAACGTGATCCAAAGCCCCAACGAAATAGACACGGGCATTTTTTCCAGAATCAGATCAATGACCGAGATTGAGCGAAAATAGCTTTCGCCGAAATCGAACCGCGCATAATCCCAGATCAGTTTGCCAAATCGCTCATAGGCGGGTTTATCGAACCCGAATTGCTTTTCCAGACTTTTGATGAATTCTTCATCCAGCCCCTGCGCCCCGCGGTATTTGGATGAGCCGCCACCGGCGGATTGGCTTTGCTCGTTCTGGACATTGTTGAAATCACTGCCGCCGCCGGAAATCCGGTCCGTGCTGTCCCCGCCTTGTCCGGTTAATTGCGCGATTATCTGTTCCACCGGGCCGCCGGGGGCGAACTGGATAACGGTGAAACTGAGCAGCATAATCCCCAAAATTGTAGGGATCATTAACAGCAGACGTCGTGCAATATAGGCGCCCATTCGAAGCCGGTTCTCCTTCCCGCAACGAGCGCGGGCATATGTTGTTGGCCTTGGAGCGGGTTACCCTTTTCCGATGGCCTTGGCCTTTTCCCGATCAAACCACCAGATGGTCTCGATCGGAAAAGCATAGTCTGGCTTTTTATCGGGAAACCCAAACATATCCCAATAGGCAATAGGCGACGCGGTGATTCGCCGAATGCCAATTAGGAATCCAGCTATGCGTTGAACGCAAGACTCTGTCGAGTGCTTTCATCACATGGGTAAGTTCTTTTCGTGATGTGGCATCGTTAATTTTTGCAATCAGCGCATCTACAACCGGGTTTTTAAGCCCGGCCAAGTTGGCACTGCCCGGTGTGTTTGCAAAATTCGAACTAAATATCTGTTCAATACTTTCCCCCGTTGGCGACGCCGCAAAAGACAGGGCGCGCACCGTGACATCGAACTCGAATTCGTCCATTCGTTTTTGGTATTGTGAGGGATCGACAACCCGCATGCCGGCATCAACCCCTACCCGTTTCAGATTGTCTACAAATTTACCCAATATTCGTTCGAACGAAGGGGAGCGCAGCAGGAATTCCAGTTTGAAAACCTGGCCGTTTGAATCCACCAGTTGGGCGCCTTTTCGTTTCCACCCGGCTTGTAAAAAAAGTTCACTTGCCCGGCGCAACATCTTGCGATCGCGCCCGGAACCATCGGAAACCGGCTGCTGTTGGGCTGGGCCGAAAATTTCTTTTGGAAGTTGTGATCTATGGGGTTCGAGCAAAACCAGTTCTTCGCTTGAAGGTTCCCCCACCGCCATGAAGTCGGAATTTTGAAAATATGACTGGTTGCGAGAATAGGCATTGTAGAACAAATTGGCGTTGGTCCATTCAAAATCAAAGCAATAGCCAATGGCTTCGCGGGTGCGCGGATCGGCCAGTTTTTCGCGCCTGATATTGCACACCACCCCTTGCATTGAAGGCCTCTTTTCAGCGTCAAACAGCCGCCTTATCACCCTGCCATCTTTGATTGCCGGAAACTCATATTCCGTGGCCCAGGATTTTGAAGTGAATTCTTCGCGGTAATTGATCACCCCTTTTTTGAAAGCCTCGAATGCGGCCTGTCGCACGCGGAAGAATTCAATGCGCAGCACGTCAAAATTATACTGGCCCCGGTTCACGCCTAACTCCTTACCCCAATAATCCTCCACCCGTTCATATTCAATAAACCGCCCGGCCTTCACCCTGCCAACCTTATAAGGACCGGAGCCTAAAGGCGGGGTCAGGGTAGTAGCGTTGAACGTGTTTAAGCCATAATAGGTTTTCGATAAAATAGGCAGTTGCACAAGTGACAGTATAAGTTGGTCAGATTGATCTCCGTTAAAACGAAGTTCCACTGTGCGATCATCCAGTGCTTTGGCGTCACTCAGATCTTTCAAACTAAGGGAAATATCCGGGTGTCCTTCTTCTTTGAAGGTCAAATAAGTGAAAGCAACGTCATGGGCAGTGAGGGGAGAGCCGTCATTAAATCTGGTCCCTTCGCGCAGGCGAAATGTATAAGTGTTGCGGTCTTTTGATATCTCCACAGTTTCCGCGAGCAACCCGTAAACC
>QILU01000222.1 GCA_003233475.1 Ahrensia sp. | reverse complement strand
GTATCTCTCTTGATGACAGTTTGCCGTTTTATTGGGGATCGAACGGTATGCTGGCAAATACCGGATGGCACTGGCTGATGTGGTCAAGAAACCAAGGGTATGCTCGAAACACTTCCCGATATGCTAAGGACGCCCTTGATCAGTTGAACTGGTTTTTCGGGAGAAATCCGCTGGGCAAAACCTTTGTTACAGGGCGCTATTACCGGGCAGTAACATCTCCGCATTTTCGGCCGTGGACATCCGGCGCAATTTCTTTGCCCGCAGGCTTTCTTGTTGGCGGTCCCAATTCAAACCATGCCGCAGGAAGTTCAAGCGCAGAAAATCTTCAAACAGGCGCGCCCATGCGAAAATATAATGATGTGGTGGAAAGTTACGCCACCAACGAGGTGGCAATAAACTGGCAAAGCGCATGGGCACTGTATTTAAGCCTGGCCCGGGCAGAAAAAGCCAAAAACACAAATTAGCCCAAGCTTATTTTCCCTTCCAAGCTACCTCCCCTTAAATTCAGGTTTTTGCTTGTTCAAAAAAGCCTCAAGTCCGTGGGGGCCATCATGGGTTTTCATCATACCGGAAATGCTCCGGGTTTCTTTCTCAAGTTGCATTTCCATTGGCGCATCGTAGGCGCTGAGCAACAACCGCTTTAGTTCTCCGTAGGCTTGGGTTGGCCCGTTGGCAAAAGTTTTTGCCATTGCCATGGCTTCAATCATGAGATCGTCAAGATCGTCAGGTTCAACCACCCGGCTGACCATGCCCCAGTCGCAGGCTTCATCAGCGCTCAACACCCGGTTGGTGAACATTAATTCTTTGGCACGCAGCAAACCCACATGCTTTGCCAGAAAATAAGTGGAAGAACCGTCCGGCGTTAGCCCGGAGGCGGTGTAAGCAGAAACAAATTTGGCTTTTGAAGAAGCCAGAATATAATCACCTGCAAGGAGGAGCGAAAACCCGCCCCCACCGGCCGTGCCATTGACCGCAACGATCAACGGGGCCGCCATGTTGGAAAATCGAACAATCGCAGAATGAAGGGCACTGGCTACTTTAATCACGTGCGCTTCTTTTTTATCACCCACGGCATTGAATTCTTTCAAATCTCCACCGCCGCAAAACAACTTGCCTTTGCCGGTTAAAATAACCGCACGAATTTCTTTGTTGGTGCAACATTCAACAGATACCTCCAGCAATTCATCCGCCATTTTCCCATTCAGCGCGTTTGCATCATCCGGCCTGTCCAGCGTGATGGTCGCGATGTTTTCGGCAATAACAAATTTCAGGGTTTCATAGGCCATGGCGGTTCTTTCAAGAGGTGGCTTTTGTTTGTGGAAAGACTGCCAGACAGTTGAGTATTTTTCCACAGAATTGTTCGGGGTCAGCTAATTGGCATTGCACCTAATTCAATGTTCCCTAAAGATGCGGAATGGATAGATTTGACCTTGGCACCCACACCCGCAAAATAACCACCACCTCAAAAGAAGCTCAGCATTATTTTAATATTGGGCTCAACTGGTGTTTCGGTTTTAACCAGGAAGAGGGGGTCAAGTGTTTTCAGCGTGCCCTTGAATTTGACCCGGTGGCCCATTGGGGCGTTGCTTATGCGGCGGGGCCATTTTACAATTTTCCCTGGGATAAATTCAGCCCGGATGAAGCCATTGCCTGCACCAGGCTTTGTTTTGATCATGCGCAAAAAGCCATTGCTCTGAGCCGTAACGGCACAAAAGCAGAGAGTATGTTGTGCGAAGCTTTGGCGCAGCGTTTTCAAAAACCCCATCCGGTGGAGCAGAAAGAGTTCAACAATTGGGATAATGCTTACGCGAACGCCATGCGCAAGGTCTATTCCAAGTTTCCCGATGATCTGGACGTCATAGCCCTTTTCGTGGAAGCGATGATGACCCGCACCCCGTGGAAATTATGGGATTTGGTTTCCGGCGAACCGACCAAAGGCGCGGACACAATTGAAGCTTTGCGAGTTTGCGAACGAGGCCTGGAACTGACTGAACAAGCTGGTACCAAACCCCATCCGGCAATCGTGCATTTGCACATTCACTTAACCGAGATGTCGAATGAGCCAGAACGGGCACTGCCTTCTGCCGATGCATTGCGGGATCTTTGCCCGGATGCAGGCCATATGAACCATATGCCCGGCCATACTTATGTTCTTTGCGGAGAATATGAAAAAGCTAAAATCGCCAGTAAAAAAGCCATTCAAGCCGATGGAATGTATCTGAAATATGCCGGCCCGCATAATTTTTACACCACTGCATGTTGTCATAACCAGCACATGATGATGTACACCTGCATGTTTCTCGGTCAATTTGCCCCGGCAATAAAAGCGGCAGAGCAGGTTTGTGAAACATTGAGCTGGGAGGTATTGAGCGTTCAGGGACGGCCGGAAATGGCAAACGTTCTTGAGGGCTATTATTCCATGAAAATGCATGTGCTGGTGCGGTTTGGAAAATGGCAAGAAATTGTTGATAGTCCAATGCCCGTGTGTTCAGATCTCTATCGTGTTTCCACCGCCATGTACCATTACGCCAAGGGCGTTGCCCATGCAGCATTGAAAGAAATTGAAAGCGCAGAACAACAGCGCCACCTGTTTCATTCATCCTTGAAGGAAGTTGATACAAAAAGGAGTTTCTTCAATAACACCGCGTTGGATGTTCTGGCTGTGGGGGAAAAAATGCTTGATGGGGAGTTAGAGTATCACAAGGGCAATTATGAAAAAGCCTTCGAGCACTTGCGCGAATCCGTGCGCCGGGATGATAATCTTGAATACACCGAGCCCTGGGCCTGGATGCACCCGCCCCGCCATGCCTTAGCGGCGTTGCTTTTGCAGCAGGGGCAGTTTGAAGAAGCGGAAGATGTTTACCGCACTGATTTGGGCTTGAATGAGAAATTGCAAAGGTGCTCGCAGCACCCGGATAATGTCTGGGCGCTGCACGGCCTGGCGGAATGCCTGCGCAACCGTGGTGAGAGAAAAGAGCTTCCCGGATTCGAGCAAAAATTGGCGCGCGCCACCGCACTTGCGGATATTCCTATTACTTCGTCCTGCCTTTGCAGAATGAAAGATGCCA
>QILU01000199.1 GCA_003233475.1 Ahrensia sp. | reverse complement strand
TGGGTTTCCACCCAGGTCTTTAGCTCATTCACCTTTTGCTGGGCCAAAACTGGCTCCCCCGTCTCCGGATTGTCTCCGGTAACATTGGCCAGAACTGACATGTAAAATAATCCGTCCCAGCGGCTCATGTTTGGCACTTCAGGCACTGCCCTGCGGGTGATAAAGTTTGAAACGGGAACCAGACCGTCAGCGGTGATTATTTGCAGAGAATCAAGGCTGTCAAAGGATCGCTGATCTTTAGGTAATCGAATGCGAATATCCAGCTCGTCCTCTGCATCGTTTGGTCGATAGGAGCCAATTTCCACTCCCGTGGTCACCAATTGCACATAGGGGGAAAGTTCGCGCACTCCGATGCCAAAGCGGGCAGCTTTTTCCCGATCGACAAGTATTTCCCATTCGATGCCGGGCAGGGGGGAGGAATCCTCCACATCTATGGTGTTTCCTAGCTCTGTTTCCACGTAATTTCTTACGGTTTTTACCACTTCGATAATTTCATCGTAATTTTCCGAGGAAATTCTCAAATTTATGTTTTTCCCGGTGGGAGGTCCTTCCTCCGCTCCGATCAGTTCAACCCCGACCCCATAAATTCCTGAAGTGCGATCACGGATTTCTGTAAAAATTTCATCGGCTTTGCGTCGGTCTTTATAGGGTAAGAATTCCAGTTGCAGATTGCCGATTGTATCCCCTGGAACCGCAGCAACGGCACCGTTTGAGCCAAAGTTTAGCACCACATCCTTGATGCCTGCGACCTTTAAAACTTCCTGTTCCACATCCACCAGAATATCGCGAATTTCTACCGGAGAATAATTACCGCGACCGGTTATGGCAACGGTGGCAAATTCCGGTTCCACTTGCGGGAACGCTTCCATACCGGTTGGATTGTTGAAATAGGCCACATAAACCGACCCGATAAGACCAATGCCAACGACCAGCGACAGCAGCGGCCGCCTGACGAGAAACGACAGGGAGCGCACATATACTCCAAGGGCACCGCGAATTTTTTTAACATCAAAATTCTCGGCCCCGCTCAGGGCCTTGGCGGCCTGTTTTTCTTTTTCAGAAACTTTTTTGCGCGCCACCAAAGCACCCACCACCGGCAAAAATATCATGGCGGTGATAAATGAGGCTGCCAGTGTGACAATTACCATTATCGGCAGGTAGGACATGAATTTGCCCACAATTCCCGGCCACATTAACAAGGGTAAAAATGCCGCCAATGTGGTTGCGGTCGAAGATGCTATGGGCCAGAACATCATCTGAGCTGATCTGATAAATGCCTCTCTTCGCGCCATGCCTTCAGAAATTTTGCGCTCCGCGTATTCAACCACCACAATCCCCGCATCGACCAGCATTCCAACTGTCAAAATCAGTCCGAACATAATCATCATGTTTACGGTCATTCCCATGAATTGCAAAAACAGGAATGCGGTCATGAATGACAGGGGAATAGATAATCCAATCATTAATGCCGGCCTTATGCCCAGCAATGCAACAGTGACAATTATACAGCTGTAAGCACTGAAAATTGCAGGGAGCTGAACATATCAAGCGCGATTGCCGCCTGATCGATCATAAAGGAATATTGCAAAGCCACCGGCCAGTCTTGCGACATTTCTTCTGTTATGGCGCGCACCGAATCTGACAATGCAACAATGTTGGAATTTAAACGCTTGGTAACCGAAAGCACAAGTGCCGGCTGTCCGTTGACGCGAGTAAATACGGTTGCGTCCTTGAAGGTGCGTTGAATGCTTGCCACGTCCGAGAATGTTACAACCGTGTCCCCATCGGTTTTGATGGGCAGGGTGAATACGTCCTGAGCGGATTCAATCAAACCTGGAACTTCCACAGCGAACCGCCCCTGTCCCGTATCCAGCGAGCCAGCAGGAACCACCATATTATTGCGTGCCAATGCATCAAACAATTCATTGGTGGTAAGATTGTAGCTTTCCAGTTTTAGCAGGTCGACGACAACTTCTAAAACCTCTTCCCGGTCCCCAGATAATTCCACTTCCAAGACCTGGGATATGCCCTCAAGCTCATCTCTGAGTTCGCGTCCATACCTGTACAAGGCCCGATCGGGAATATTTCCGAATAAGACCACCGTAATTGTGCCAAAATCTGAGATGGAAATTTCGTTTACTGTTGGGTCGGTTGCATCATCAGGCAGGGAGCTTAAGGCGCGATCAACCTGATCCTTGGCATCCTGAAATGCCTGATCCTTGTCAAAATTAACATCAAATTCCAAAAATACCGAGGCCCCACCGTTAAACGCCGTTGAACGCATGCTTTTGAGACCGGATATATTGCCCAGTTCCGTTTCAAGGGGGCGAACCAGCAATCGATCAGAATCAGCGGGAGAAAGCCCGGTCTGGGTTACAGATACATAGAAAAACGGCACGTTTATTGCGGGCTGATTTTCCTTGGGCAGGTTGATATAGGCCGAAATTCCCGCCACCATCATTACCAGCATCACGGTGATTACAGTCCTTGGGCGCCTCAATATGGCTTCAAGCATATTCATCATGATGCTGATCCTTCACCGGCTGTATTTTCCGTCTCAAGACTGGCCAGAACCTGCTGACCATCGACCACATATTCCTGGCCCAGGGTGATGAGTTTAATCGATTGGGGCAGCCCGCCAATCCAGACCCCGCCAGTTTCGTCACCAACAATTTGCACCGGTACAAATTTAACCACATCATCAAGCAGTATCCGCACTCCAAGCGTGCCATCTGTTTCAAGAGTCAAAGCCGATTGTGGTATGAGGTGTGCCGGCATTTCACCAACGACAATTATTGCCGTAGCAGTTACCCCGTCCAGCAATTGCGCATTGGAATTTTCCAGTTCAATTTCCACCTCAAACGAACGGGTGGCCCGCTCGGCGCTGGATGAAATATATCTGACTTTTCCCTGAACCTGCTGGTTGGTGATGGTGGTTACATTTGC
>QILU01000162.1 GCA_003233475.1 Ahrensia sp. | reverse complement strand
ACCGACCAGAACTCAAGTGCCGACGAACTTGAGCGCATGACAAAATGCGCGGAAACGGTGTTGGACAAGTTAGAATTGCCCTATCGAACCATGTTGTTGTGCACCGGTGATATGGGGTTTGGCGCGCAAAAAACCTACGATATCGAAGTGTGGCTGCCGGGGCAGGGTGCTTATCGTGAAATTTCATCCTGTTCCGTATGCGGAGATTTTCAGGCACGCCGCATGAATGCGCGTTACCGGGTCGAGGGGGAAAAACAGCTTCAGTTTTGCCACACCCTGAACGGCTCCGGCGTCGCCCTTGGCCGTGCGCTAATTGCTGTCATGGAAAATTATCAAAACGAAGACGGCAGTTTGCAACCCTATATGGGCGGCGTGAACGTGATTGGCCCGATGTAATGCGGATATTGCTGACAAACGATGATGGCATTCATGCCCATGGCCTGAAAGTTATGGAAACGATAGCGCGAACCATTTCGGATGATGTGTGGATTGTGGCACCTGAAACCGATCAAAGCGGGCTGGCCCATTCGTTGACCTTGAACCACCCTTTGCGGGCGCGCGAAGTGCGGGAAAAAACATTTGCGGTTACCGGCACTCCCAGCGATTGCGTGATTATGGGGGTGCGCGAACTCATCAAAGAACCCATTGATCTGGTGCTGTCCGGGGTCAATGCCGGACAAAATGTCGGCGATTACATTACTTATTCAGGCACTGTTGCTGGTGCAATGGAAGGAACCCTGTTGGGTATTCGCTCCATTGCTCTTTCCCAGGCTTTTAATTTTGACGACCACCGCACCGTGCCGTGGGATACTGTTGCAACGTTGGCTCCTGAACTTTTGAAATCGCTGATTGAAATTGAGATGCCGAAGGACACCCTGATAAACATCAATTTTCCCAATTGCGCCCCGAAAGAGGCAAAAGGCAACAAGATTGTCAGTCAGGGGAAATACGAACATGGTCTTGGAATTGGTGCCCGTTCAGATGGCCGCGGTTTGCCTTATTACTGGCTTGAATTTATCGGCCAGCCCCCGGCCCATCAACCGGGAACAGATATTGAAGCGCTCGCCAATGTGGCCATCACACCGGTGCGAATGGACATGACGGATCATAATTTTATGGATACGCTTCGCCACAAAATTGGAGAATGATTCTTGCCCGATACTATGAGTGATTCCGACCCGGAAGGGGTTGTTGGCCTGTTGCTGCGTTTGCGCGGGTATGGAATTATTGACCCGCGATTGTTGAAAACGGTGGAAACCGTTCCCCACGACCAATTTGTTCCGGTGGAATTTATTGATCAATCATGGCAGCCCCGTTCCCTGCCGCTTGCTTGCGGGCAGATCATGCATTCTCCCGACATTACCGCACGGTTGGTGGCAGCACTCGACCCCCAACCGCAACATGCGGTGCTGGAAATTGGTACGGGAAGTGGCTACCAAACGGCACTGCTCGCAACACTTTCCAAGAAAGTGCACACCATTGATCGCTATCAAACGCTGATAGAGCGGGCGAACAGCAAATTACAACGGCAGGGAATAACCAATGTCACCTTTGACCAGCTTGATGGCCGAAGCGACAAATTGGACAAAGGGCTTTATGATCGTATTATATGCGATCTTGCTTACCCGGATATGCCCCGAAACCTGCTGAATAGTTTGGTTTCCGGCGGGGTGGTGGTGACCGCCATCGGCAGTCCTTTTGAACCGCAAACCCTGGTGCGCCTTACAAAAGTAGGCAGTCGGTTTGAGCGCGAAGATCTATTTCCCGTTAGGTTTGGTGCTTTTGAGGATGGTGTTTCAAAAGCGCTGTAGATCTTCCACCACACACTTTCGTGAAAATTTAATATAATCTCTTAACCGCGAATTAAGGTTGATAAGTCTTAATCATTTCCACAAGTTTGAGTTGCCCGTGGAAAAGTACATGCGTCCCAATATTCTAGCGCGTCGTTTGCGCTCCCTTTCTACAGTATCAGCACTTCTGGCGGTTGCCACAATTGCATCAGCATGCAGCAGAGACGCTGCAAGGTTTGATGAGATGCTCACCGCTTCAATACCGAATACATCCAACCAGAATAAAATTATCAATCGCCAGCAGGGTTATGACACCGGCGTGGTTTATAAAGACAACAATCGGGTTGGTGTATCATCCAATGCGCTTGCCCCGGTCGTTTCCCGCTCTGCCTTGCCGTCGGCGGCAGGCAACGAGCAAGGAATAATTGTCGTTAAACCTGTACAAACAGCATCAAATGCTGTTCCCGCTCTGCCAGCATATCAACCCCCAAAAAACGCTTTGGTATTGTCAAACCGCAAAGCTCCGAGCGACGAATTGCGTCAGCTTGGCACTGATAACATGAGCACCGGCTCTATCAAAAAAGCCGCTGTTCCCGGGCCAGCCACTACAAAAATCAATAAGCTGATAAAGAAACAAGCGGGTTGGCAAAACAGTAAGGGCGCCTGGGTTACAATTACAAAAGGGGAAACCCTTCGTGATCTCTCCCGCAGATATGGCGTCCCTGTTACGGCGATTATGAGTGCGAATAAAATCACCAACGCCAACACGGTTGTTTCGGGCCAACGCATCCTTATTCCTACCCACAATTATGCCAAATCGGTTTCAGTATCGGCTCCCGATAGCAACCCTGTCGCCAATGTTTCCCGTTCTTCCAGCGATTTGAAAGAGCAGGCGA
>QILU01000177.1 GCA_003233475.1 Ahrensia sp. | reverse complement strand
ATGATGACACGCTAGACGTTCGGATTCGCGCCGCGCAAGCTCTGCTGGTTCTTTCTCAACCCACGCCTGCAAAATCCGAATAGGAAACTTCTGAATTGAGCCCGTTTTTTGCGTTCAACGTCGCGCTAACGCGCGGCCTCGGCCAACCAGTAACCTGTTTTAACGATTCAGGGGACACTTCCGCGGAATTGCTTTAAACTTGGGGTTCTTCCGTTTTTCGAATTGATTACTCTGCATAGATTTTTGTCAATTCGGCACCATTTTTGGTCAGCATATTTTTGAGGGTGATGAAATCACCGCCGTATGCTAGTAATTGCGCGCCTTGTGAGCGAAATTTTTCCACATCTGCTGCTGATCCCGCTGGGCAGCCCCAGGCGATGCCCTCGCGTTTTGCAGCCGCTGCCGCTTTTGCATAAACTGTTTCCATCTCCAAACCTTCATTATCCAGTTCCTTAAGGCGCAGACCCAAATCACCAGGCCCAACGAACATTGCATCCACACCAGGCACGGCAGCAATTTCGTCGATGTTCTTGAACGCTTCGATTGTTTCGATCTGCACAACGAGAAAAGTTTCCCGATTTGCCTCTTCCGTATAGTTCTCAGAATCGCCCAGGAAATAATTGCCATCCAAACCTGCTCCATCCAGCCCTCGATCCCCCAACGGTGGAAATTTTACTGCAGCCACTAGTTCGCGTGCTTTCTCCGCAGTCGACACGTGAGGAATCATCAACCCCGCGGCTCCATCTTCCAGATAACGATAAAGTCTTGTTTTTTCCACCGTCGGTGGACGCAACATGCAATCAATATCCGCCAAATGAAAATGTGTCAGTAAGGCGGCAATTTCAGTATCACTAAATCTTCGGTGTTCCATGTCGAGCCAGATCACGTCAAAATCGGCACCAGCAGCATGGTGAATAAATGATGGGATGAAATGACCAAGAACCGCCATTTTGGCAGTTGTTCGCACGAATTTTCGCTAATGTTTTGCTTTTTCTCATAATAAGTGAAGATGGAATTTTAGAAATCAGGCTGGGCAAGTGTTCTTAATTTTAGTCCCTCTGATGGATGCCTGTGTAGGCTATCCTTTGAAAAAATCGATGGTTGATGCCAGACCTTTTTCGAAGGTGGAGACATGCTTGAAGCCGGCATCTAAAATTTTATCAATGGAGGCGAGAGAGTGTTTAACATCCCCCGCGCGGGTAGGCTTGTGGTCGATAGTAGACTTGGACTGGGTGATGTCGATAATGTTTTGTGCCAATTGGTTGATGGTGATGGAGCGCCCATAACCTACATTATAGGTGCCGCTTAATTTTTCGTGGCTTGCCATGAAGACATTGGCTGCGACCACTTCTTTAACGTAGATGAAGTCGCGAGTTTGTTCGCCGTCGCCAAAGACGGTGATGGGCTCGTCTTTGATGGCCTTGGCAATAAAAATGGGAATAGCGGCCGCATACTGGCTTTTGGGATCTTGACGAGGCCCGTAGACATTAAAGTAACGTAGGCTAGTGGTTTTGATTCTGCCTTCGTTGTGGAACATTTGCAGATAATATTCCCCATCAAGTTTGGTGATAGAGTAGGGGCTTGCGGGTTCGGGTACCATGGTTTCAACTTTTGGCACAATAGGATTATCCCCATAGTTAGCGGCGGAAGAGCTTAGGATGAGTTTCTTAACACCCGCGTCACTGGCTTCTTCAAGCACATTCAAAAGCCCCTCCACGTTTATTTCGTTGCATTCGATGGGTTTCGCCATGGATTCGGGGACGGAAATCATGGCGGCGAGATGGAAAATGTAGTCCACTCCTTTAACGGCTTCTTTAACCTTACGGCGATCAAGAATGCTGCCCTCGATAAACTCAACGTTGAAAGGGGCGAGATTGCGTTTGTAGCCGCTGCGCAGATTATCCAGCACGCGCACGTCTGCTTTGCCCTGAAAATGTTCGACTAAATGACTGCCGATAAATCCAGCTCCACCTGTTATCAATATTTTCATACTAACTCTTTTATATATTCGTTCATGGCGTTTTCTTGACTTTCAATGGACTCGACCAATTTAAGCTGTGTGCGACAACGGTCGATATTATGCCCTTCGCGATGAGTTTTGAAATAGACGTCGCCCATCAAATAATCTGTGATGAAGCGAATGCCGACTTCAAGAGTAATCAGTTTCCCCGATAGAGGTAAGCTGGCAATTTCAGTTTCGTTTAAAAATGATCCTGCGCTTTCAATATACCCGCGGGCTAAGGCGTGGAACATATTCATCTGCATGGTGACCTTAGAGAGATCTTGTTCATCTTCGGGTGCGGGGCTGGTTGAAGTTCTGACCAGATCGCCAAAGTCATAAAGAACCAGACCGGGCATAACTGTATCAAGGTCGATGACGCAACAGCCTCCCTGGCTGGAGTCGTCGAGCAAAACATTGTTCAACTTGGTGTCATTGTGGGTAATGCGTTCGGGAATCTTTCCTTCCTCATGAAGCTTGATGAGCGATCCTGCTAAGTCTTTACGTTTACGGATAAACTCAATTTCAGGTTTCACATCTTTGGCGCGATCAAATTTGTCTTCTTTGATCGCCTCTTCAAAGGTTTCGTAACGCTTAACTGTATTATGAAAATCTGGGATAGT
>QILU01000241.1 GCA_003233475.1 Ahrensia sp. | reverse complement strand
TCATAATTGGCAGGTGCAGCGCCACCAGAAAGAAAAGGATTTGCAACCCTTCAGTACCATAGGCGAGTTCCACCAATGGAATACCCAGCAACACAAGGTTGGAAAATGCAGCGGACACCCCGGCAATAACAGATGCCCGATACCCCCGCTTAAAGACCCACACAATAAGCATCGCACCCCCCGCCCAGGAGATCGCAACAGCAATGCCCAGGGATTTACCCCGTCAAACTCCGCTGTGGCTATAGTGCGCATCAGCAATACGGGGATTGCCACTTTTAAGACAAAATCGGCCAACCCGTCCCCTGCCGCTTCATTCAAAAACCCGGATCGGGCGACCAAATAACCAAGCCCGATCAAACCAAAGACGGGCAGAACAATGTCAACAATTGCATCCATAACTATGGATTAGCGGGGGTTTCCCGGATCGGCAAATCATATTCCACCCCAGACACCGCCGCAATAAATTCAGAATTTCTGAAATCCCGCTTGCCGTAAAGCATATCTTTTCCATCGAGAGTTTTTACACTTCCGCCGGCCGCCACCAATACAATATGTCCCGCAGCAGTATCCCATTCCATCGTCGGCCCGAAACGCGGGTAAATATGCGCTTCATTTGCGGCGAGTAGGCAAAATTTCAACGAAGACCCGGCTCCTACACAGTTTTCTATATCGTTCAGTTTTAAGAACTCCGCCACCTCGGGCTTTATGTGGGAGCGACTGGCCATCGCCAGCAATTTGTCATTTCGCCCACGGGAGCAGTTCAGCTTCCTCTCACTGCCATTTGAACGCTCAAAGGCTCCAACACCAACCGCTGCAAAAAACAACCGCCCCAATGCGGGAGCATAAACGGCCCCGGCCACAGGGATTTTGTTTTCAATCAAAGCAATGTTGATGGTGAATTCACCATTTTTCCCCAAAAATTCCTTGGTACCATCAATGGGATCCACCAAAAAAAACGGTTCGTACCCTGTTCTGAATTTGTGCGTATTACACCGCTCTTCACTAACAATGGGAATGTTGGAATAAGCTTTTTTCAGACCAGCACAAATAATTCTGTCTGCTTCAAGGTCTGCCTCGGTAAGAGGGCTTTCGTCGCCCTTGGTCATCACCACAAGATCGGGCTTTTCGTAATGAACAAGGCTGGCCTCTCCCGCCGATATTACCAGATCACAAAGCACCCCAAGCAAATCCTTCAATTCAGCTACTGAAAATTCAGAATCAGAACCCATTAAAACTATCCATTCTGTGCAACAAGTTTAATTTTTGACAGGCCCGTAGGTGCCGTTTGAGGGTTACGCAAGAATTATCATATCCCATTGAATAGCGATAAGAAACGAATAATTCTCGACATTCCCACCCCACGCTGGCAAACGAAATTGATGATTGTCAAACTGGCCCCTGCAATTTTTGTCTGCCTTTGGGCAACCGGGTTCATTGGTGCCCGGTTGGGAATGCCCCATGCGGAACCGGGCACTTTTCTCTCCATACGATTTGCCATTGTTTTTGTTCTTTTAAGCCTGATTGCCCTTGTTTTTCGTGCGCCCTGGCCCGGTTTGAAATCTGCCCTGCATGCAATTATTGTTGGAATTTTGATACACGGAGTCTATCTTGGAACAACATTTTGGGTAATTCATCGGGGAATGCCGGCGGGCGTCTCGGCAGTTATTATGGGTCTGCAACCATTACTCGCCGCATTATTGGCTGGCTGGTTGTTGAAAGAAGTTATCTCAAAACACCATTGGGCGGGCCTTGCAATCGGCTTGTTCGGGGTTGTTCTGGTAATAGCTCCATGGATTCTGCTGGCAGTGGGATAACCGGGATGACCATTGTTGTCTCAATTCTTGGCATGGTATCCTTAACCCTTGGTACAATTTTGCAAAAAAAATCCACCCCTGATCAGGATCTTCGCAGCAATACGGCATTGCAATATCTAGGCGGTTTCCTGCCCGTATTTGCCCTGTCGATTTTTACCGAAACCCAAACCGTTGATTGGAATGGGGAGATGATTTTCGCCATGATATGGCTTGTTTTTGTCCTGTCTATATTTGCGGTCTTCCTGCTGATGTGGCTTATCCGCGAAGGTTCTGTCGCCAGGGTTTCTTCGTTATTTTTTCTGGTGCCCGCAGTAGCGGCCATTATGGCCTATTTCCTGTTTGATGAACGGCTGATACCAATTCAACTCATAGGAATGTTATTATGTGCTATTGCTGTTGCCCTTGTCGCCCAAAAAGATGTCGCCCGAAAAGATGCCGATCAAAATCCAAACCATAATTGAAACACACCAAACCTGCGGAAGCTATTCATGTTTTATGTAGTCCTGATAGCCTGTCTTGTTGTTGCTGTCGTTCTTGTTCGGGGATTGTGGAACATGATGAGCGGCGGTTCAGCCAATAAATCCCAGCAACTCATGCGTTTGCGCGTTGCAGTGCAGGCAATTGCGGTAATCATCGTCGTTATTGTGGTTTATTTGTCACGCTAACCACCTGTGATTAACGATCCCGACGCAATACGTATTGCGATTCGTGTATTATTCTGTATCTCTGTTTTGAATTAAGCATGCTGCGCCGCAATATCTAGCGCGTATAACAAAGTTTTGGATTCTCACCTATGAAAAAACTGGCCTTAGCCACCATTTCTACAATGCTTCTGACTATGATGTGGTTTCCTGCAAATGCTCAGGAATCATTCATCAGTGAAGCTCGTTTCGGCGGCAACTGGGCCCAACCGGCGTTCATGGAAATAGGACATAAGGAACAAGATCAATTCGCAGCCAGCGCCGAGTTGCTTTTTCAACCGATCAATATCGACGTATTAAATCTGTTTGACAGCGTAACCGACACCTGGATTTATAGCTTTGTCACCCCGCGTCCCCACATTGGCGCCCTCGCCAATTTCTCCGACAATGGCA
>QILU01000217.1 GCA_003233475.1 Ahrensia sp. | reverse complement strand
CGCTTGCGTTGGATAATGCGGTGAGCGCGGCTGCCGCCAAATTAAAGGGCATCAGTTCTCCGGTGGCGGGGGATGCGGATATTCTGGTGGTTCCAACAGTGGAGGCCGGCAATATTTTCTTCAAGGCTCTGACATTTATGGCCGGAGCGGAAACCGCCGGGCTTGTGGTGGGTGCAAAAGCGCCGGTTATTTTAACCAGCCGGGCAGACAGCACGGAAGCGCGCATTGCCAGTTGCGCGCTTGCGGTGCTCTATGCCCGATATTTGCAAAATGGAAACTAACGCGCCAGCGGCCTCCTTAAACGTTTCTATTGGCCTTAAGCGTCGCTTGGTGTAATTCATATTCAAACTTGGACACAATTTACTCAACAGGTCTATCTATGGAAAAGTTCAACCAGATGAGCGGCGTTGCCGCCCCCCTTCCTATCATCAATATCGATACCGATATGATTATTCCCAAGGATTATTTGAAAACCATCAAACGCACCGGCCTTGCTGAAGGTCTGTTTGCTGAAATGCGTTTGAACGAAGACGGGAGCGAAAACCCGGATTTTGTTTTGAACAAGCCCGCCTATCGTAATGCCACTATTCTTGTGGCGGGGGATAATTTTGGCTGCGGTTCCTCTCGTGAACACGCTCCATGGGCGCTGCTCGATAAGGGAATACGATGCGTAATTTCCACCAGCTTTGCGGATATTTTTTACAATAATTGTTTTAAGAACGGAATTTTGCCAATTCGGGTCAGCGAAGAAGAGTTGGAAAAGCTGATGGACGACGCCAATCGGGGTGCCAATGCGGTGCTTAGCATTGATTTGGAATCCCAAACCATCAAGGGCCCGGATGGTGGTACTATCAGTTTTGAAATTGATCCATTTCAAAAACATTGCATGCTCAACGGTCTTGATGATATTGGCCTGACAATGAAAAAGGTGGATTCCATCGACGAATATGAGAGCAAGCTGAGCGACCGCCCTTGGGTTTGAAGTGAGGGTTTAGGGGTTTTCAAACACCCCGATAATGGGGCCAAGCGCGCGCCATCCGCCCTGGTTGTAGTTTTTCGTTTTCAACGCTGATACCGTGCCGTCCAGAAACAAGGCGTTGTGAACTTTCAAATTTACCCTGAACAGTTGCCCGAAATTCCAGAACGATACGGGGGTTTTTGAAATGGCAAAATGTATCATCTTTCCATCCCGGGAAATCCCCACCCCGTTGCGGATTTTGAAACTGTCTGAATTTTTCAAAAACCGTGGGTGTAATTTGCCGTTGATCACCAGCATAGGGCCGGACTGGGTGGCAAAATCCGGCTTTATTTTTTTGGCCAAATAGGCTTTGGTTTCGGTTACTCCAAACCGGCCGTTCCCAAAACACCCCGTTGGGTAGCAGGTGAAAATTACCCCACCCGCCTTTTGTGGAAATATTTTTACTCTCAACTCCGTCTTCAACATAAAGCCCCACCGCACTCAAATCAGCCTGGTACATGCCGCCGTTCATCAACATCATGGTAGGTTTTTTGCTTGCGCTTTCTACCTTTCTCAATCCGCCATAGGGCTTGCCTTGCTGATCAAGCAAATACAACCGAACATTAATTTTTTCAACCTTGTAACTACAGACAAAATATTCTGTTTCGGCCTGAGATATTGTCCTGCACTCCCCCTCTTCACAGGTGCCCAACAGGGTACAGAAAAATGTTGCAATTATTTGTAAGATCACCGGGCGTACTTTCGCGTAATTTCTTGACGTTACCCCAAAGGTTAGCGCATATCCTGTTACAATATTCCGGTAATTCCAAGAAGTTCTTTAAGGTAGTTTATTATGGCACGCACACTTTACGACAAAATCTGGGATGATCATCTGGTGCACGAGCAGGATGATGGCACCTGTCTGCTCTATATTGACCGCCATCTGGTGCATGAAGTCACCAGCCCCCAGGCATTTGAAGGGTTGCGCATGAGCGGCCGTAAGGTTCGTGCCCCGGAGAAAACTTTGGCGGTGGTGGATCACAATATTCCGACCACCAATCGGGCGGGGGGAATTTCCAACAGGGAAAGCCGTATTCAGGTTGAAGCCATGGCAAAAAATGCTGCTGAATTTAACGTGGAATATTTTTCCGAGACCGATAGTCGGCAAGGTATAGTGCACATTATCGGCCCCGAGCAGGGTTTTACCCTGCCCGGCATGACCATTGTTTGTGGTGACAGCCATACTTCTACCCATGGTGCTTTTGGCGCTTTGGCTCATGGTATAGGCACATCAGAAGTGGAACATGTTCTGGCGACCCAGACATTGATTCAGAAAAAAGCCTTGAACATGAAGGTGGAAGTGAGCGGTGATCTCTCCAGCGGGGTAACGGCCAAGGATATTATTCTTGCCATTATTGGAGAAATTGGCACCGCCGGTGGTACCGGGTACGTGATTGAATATTGTGGTTCGGCCATTGAGGCCCTTTCCATGGAAGGCCGTATGACGGTTTGCAACATGACCATCGAAGGGGGCGCGCGGGCGGGCCTGATTGCGCCTGATGCCAAGACTTTTGAATATGTCAAAGGCAGGCCCAAATCTCCCAAGGGGGAAGACTGGGACAAAGCCATGAAGTATTGGGAAACTCTCTTCAGCGATGAGGATGCCCATTTTGATAAGGTGCTGAAATTGGACGCCAACAATTTAACCCCGATAGTTTCCTGGGGATCATCCCCGGAAGACGTGGTTGCTGTTACCGGCGAAGTGCCGGATCCGATGAAAATTGAAGACGAGAACAAACGCGCTTCTAAATTGAGGGCGCTTGAATATATGGGACTGACGGCGGGAACCAAAATTACCGATATTCATATAGACAGAGTCTGGATTGGTTCCTGCACCAATGGTCGGATTGAAGATTTGCGGGCCGCCGCTGCTATTCTTAAGGGTAAGAAAATCGCCGACACTGTCTCAGCTATGGTGGTTCCCGGTTCCGGCTTGGTGAAGGTTCAGGCCGAGGAAGAGGGATTGGACAAAATATTTCTGGATGCGGGGGCCGAATGGCGCGAACCCGGTTGCTCCATGTGCCTTGCCATGAACGATGATCGGCTAAAGCC
>QILU01000252.1 GCA_003233475.1 Ahrensia sp. | reverse complement strand
TGGTTGAAGAAATCGGCTCAACCCTGACCACTATTGCCAAGGATGTAAAAATCCAGATTGAGTTTAATCCGGCACTGGTGGCTCAATATCGCCTGATTGGTTATGAAACCCGCGCCTTGAACCGGCAAGACTTTAATAATGACAAAGTCGATGCGGGAGAAATCGGGGCCGGTCATTCTGTAACGGCGATTTATGAGTTGACCCCGGTGGGCGCTGAAAACCTGTTGATTGATCCGCTGCGCTATGGGGAAACAGTGGTGCTGGATGGTGGTGAAGTTGGTGTCAGCCAAAGAATCCAAGTGAAATAGGGTTTTTCAAACTGCGTTATAAAGCGCCCGATGGGGATGTTTCAAAGCTAATCGAGGTGCCAATAACCATAGATATGGTTCAGAAAAATATGGCTGATGCCAGTATTGATACAAGGTTTGCCATTGCTGTGGCGGCGTTCGGGCAGAAATTGCGCGGCTCAGTTTATGGGGGCGATATGTCCTATGCAGAGATCAGAGAATTAGCCGCCGGCGCGCGAGGAAATGATGAATTTGGCTATCGGGCTGAGTTTATTCGTCTGGTTGGTCTGGCGGCGGCAATCAGCGGCAATCAATAGATTTTGGGGCAGTCGTTTTCCCCTCCGATCGACTGTAATATGGCGCGCACCGGCAATCTGTTCGGTGCGCGTTTTTTTGATTTTGATTGCAGGGGAAGTTCAGGTAAAGGCAAATGCACGCTTGACAGAAAAGGGGTGTGAACTTAAGACACGCCAACGTGTTTTATGACTTAAAAAAACCGGTTTGATTGCCGGGCGGGTTTTTTGAAAAACCTGATATTCCCAAATCGGGGCGGGGTAGCTCAGCTGGTTAGAGCAGCGGAATCATAATCCGCGTGTCGGGGGTTCAAGTCCCTCTCCCGCTACCATTTTTATCAATTAAATCAATAACTTAGCAAGATTACAAGCTTTATAAAAGTTACCCTAGCAACCAATTGGCAACCACAATTTTTGACTATTTGTGGTGTTTCTTGGTATGCGCGAATTGGTAGTGGCCTTGGTTTCGTCCTTCAATTTCATCTTCCATAATCACTTTGCACCTAAGTTGATCTTATTTCTTAGTACGGTGATCAGCATTTGGGTGAATCGGAAGGCAAATTATATGAGCGACGAAAAATGGATTTCAATGACAAGAGCTGGGTTGCGAACTCTTGGGATGCCCGACTTAAGCGATCAAGAAATTGAGCATGCTGGTGGTGTGAGTTTTGTTCCAAAGCAGGCAGCTGGTAGTGCGGTGGTCTCAACAGGGATAGAAATTAAAACAGGTAAAAAGCCAGGGCGCCCACTTTCACATCAATGGGGCATAATAGATAATTTTCTGACTAATTATTCAAACAATGGTGAGCCTTGTCAGTTTAAGAATGAACTTTATCGGAAGTTATACAACGAGCTAATTGGAAACCACAACTTGGGTCCTGAGCCTAAAGCGTGTCGTGATTAATCTGAGCCGCTCCAACGCTTTATCTATTTGTTTTCGCATATTTTTATCCAAAAACCGGTTCCCACTTTTGGGAGACATGCTGTAGACGAGCAAATTATCCATATCCTTCAGGAAGCTTAAACCGCTGCAATCTGTTAGACCGTACGGCGTGAGGACAAAACGAAGCATATCTTCGTCAAAGGACTCAACCGTGTAAAAACACGCTTTTCACCCTTTTTCTGGCATATTATTGCGGTTGGAAGCGCCGTTTTGACCCTGTTTATGAGTTCAATACCTAAATTGGACAAATCAAATGTTACACAATATGGATAAATTATGTACTACTCAGATTCGTGTTAATTCGACTTGACGAGCACACCCTGGTGGCGCAATATCGACTGATATCAATATGTTGGATTTGGAGAAGTTCAAGTCCGCATTTTCAAGTGTATATGATGTTACTGTTATGAAATATTTCATGAGGCTGTTTTCTTCCTCCGGGTTCAAAGCGGAGCCGTTGGCGACCTTGGCACGCGCCGCGCATCTAGCTGTGCTGGTGACCGCAAAAATGGGTGCCGTGATCTGTATTCCCTTTGGAAGCCGGGTGTTCAAATTCAATTATGTTCATGGAAAGCGTTATGGCGGCGGTCGTGGTTTATTCCTTTATCGCAAAAACATCGAACACCTCATGGCATATGGGGATCGCTTCCTCCGGGTCGGTGACGTTGTTATCGACGGCGGCGCCAACCAAGGTGTGTTCACCACGGCATTTGCCAGCTATATTGCACCGCTCGGTCGTGTGATCGCCGTTGAACCGATGGCCTACGCCGTAGAAAGGATTCGGCAGAATGTGCAACTGAACGGTCTGAGTGATAGAGTTGATGTTCTCCAGTCCGCATTGTCAAATCGTCTGGAGACGGTTTCGCTTGATCTCACACACGGTGTTGGATCCGCATCCATCACGAATGACTATGGCGGATTCGAAAAGGTTGAGGTCGAAACGACGACGATCGACACGATCGTGAAATCGAACAACCTCTCCCGTGTTGACTTTATCAAGCTGGATATCGAAGGAGCCGAGATGAAAGCCCTTCAAGGTGCCAGTGAAACAATTGCAACCTATTACCCGGTGTTCTGTTTGGAGATTTCGGCGGGCAGCG
>QILU01000167.1 GCA_003233475.1 Ahrensia sp. | reverse complement strand
CTTTTCTTGTCTGGTTCGGGCTGGCGGCGATTGTGATCGGGACGCTGACACTGGTGTTTTTCCCTGATGCGATCTGGTGGCCGTGGCAGGTGCAAATGGTGGCATTCGGCCTGTTGTCGCTGGCTTTTGTGCTAGGCGGAAAGCGGTTGTTTCCATCCCATAAACATGATGATCCCGCTTCAAAAATAAACGATCCCCTTGGCCGTTATCTGGGCCGGGAGGGGACGCTGGAGGAGCCAATTGAAAACGGTTCGGGCCGGGTTCGGCTTGGGGATACCACCTGGCGGGTGCGGGGGGATGATTTACCGATGGGGACAAGAATACGGGTAACGGGATCCGATGGCACCGCGTTGATTGTGGAAAAAGCTTAAGGCTTTCTAAGACATGCCTACGCGCAGCAGATCGTGGAGATGCAGTATTCCCACCGGCTTGTTGTTTTCGCGCACCATCAATACCGTAATGGGCCCGCGATTCATAATATCCATAGCCTCAGAGGCCAGCATTTCTGGTTGAGCCGTTTGAGGGTTTTTGGTCATTACATCGTCAACAATTTCGGCCAACAGAAGTTGAAAGATTACGGCGTAAATCACCGTCGGTGATTATCCCCACCAGATTTTGGTTTTTTACCACCCCCACACAACCGAAGCCTTTTTCAGAAATCAGGATTATTGCTTCGGTCATTTGTGTTCCGGAATCTACCAGCGGTATGCTATCGCCGGAATGCATTAAGTCGCGAACGAGCAATAAATTGGAGCCCAGTTGGCCACCTGGATGGAAAACGGAGAAATGATCGGCGGTGAAATCCCGGCTTTCTAAAAGGGCGACCGCAATGGCATCTCCCATTGCCAGCAACATCAGGGATGAGGTGGTGGGGGCAAGGTTGTGGGGGCAGGCTTCTTTTTCACGCGGCAGGGCCAATACAATATCGGCGTGTTTCCCCAGGGTGGAATTCGCATCGGCTGTCAGCGCCACCAGCGGAATATTAAAACGCTTTGAATAATCCAGAGTGCCTTTTAATTCGGTGGTTTCTCCTGACCACGAAATCGCAAGAATCGCATCGTCGCGGGCGATCATTCCCAAATCCCCATGGTTGGCTTCTGATGGGTGCACAAAAAACGCCGGGGTGCCTGTTGAGGCCAGGGTTGCAGCGATTTTTGCTGAAATATGACCGCTCTTTCCAACGCCGGTTACAATCACCCGACCCTTGATATCGCGCAGGGCATCAACCGTTTTTTCGAATGGCTCCGCAAGGCCGTTTTCAAAGGCAGTGCGCAATGAATCCAGACCTGCGGCTTCCGTGCGCAGGGTGCGCAAAGCTGAAATAATAGTGGCTGATTCTGATTTCGATTTTAACATGGTGCTTAACTATCCCAATTGGCGCCAAACGGGAATGCTAAATGTGGCGAAATTGGTGGGTCATTTTTGAATAATCTAAAGAAAGCGTTAACCACGGTTGTTTACATCTCGGTAACTCTTTCATTCGCTCTCCTATTCGTTGATGCGATTTTTTATACCTGCTGAAAGTTGAAACCACTTAATGTTGCTGGTCTCTAAATGTTTTTTACGGTTTGGCATTGTTGCGGGCAGCGTAATGATTGGCGCCACAGCATGGGGGCAGCAATTGCCTCCTTATGTACCCAATATCAGCGGTGAAAATGAAGCGTTGGAACAGCCGGTGGTATTTGATGAACCCTTGAACGAGGATGCGCTGGAGGAAGAGGTCGTTCAAAATACTTCTGGTCGTAGAACCGATTTAGGCGATGATACAAACAGGCGAAGTTCCAGGATTTTTCCAGCGGGCCCTGTTTCTATAATCGGGCCGGATGGCACCCTTACCCCGTTGGCGAATTCCCGCGTGAGTGCTGTACAGGGGGGTGCAGTACGGAGGGTAGATGACCCCTATGCACCGTTGGGTATAAGGGTGGGGAGCTTCACGCTGTTTCCTGTTTTAACCCAAAGTATTGGAACAACCACAAACGCTGATTCATCCGTAAACGGCAGGCAGGCAATATTTTCTCAAACGGATATTCGTCTGCGCGGGATCTCGGATTGGTCTTTGAATGAATTGCGAGGGGAAGTTGGCGGTAATATTCAAAAATTCTTTAACGGTGCAAGCGATGATGTTCCGGTGGTGGACGCCAATTTGGAACTGCGGCTTGATTTATCCCGATCATGGGCCGCGCGGTTTGGGGTGAATGGGAGAATCTTTACTGAAAGCCCGGAGAGCGACAATATTTCCGTACCTCCGCCTTTGACAATTGAAGATCGCTCAGGAGCCACTCGATTTGGCGGGTTTGCTGAGATTGAGAAACAGGCAGGGCGGTTGAACGGTCGTTTGCGGGGCACGATCACTCGTTCGGTGTTCGAAGATGCGGAAATCAACAACGGAACTATTTTGTCCCAAAGGGATCGGGCCAATAATTTATTTGAACTGACCGGGCGTGCGGCCTACGAGACTTCCGCTGTTTTCCAACCCTTTGTGGAAGCCACGCTTGGGGTACGGCAATTTGATTTGCGCCTTGATCGCAATGGC
>QILU01000210.1 GCA_003233475.1 Ahrensia sp. | reverse complement strand
AGAGGAAAATTGATGTCCACAATTATAACCGCCGGAATGTTGGTAATTGGCGATGAAATTTTATCGGGCCGAACCAAAGACAAAAACATTGGCTTTGTCGCCGAATATCTTGACCAGCTCGGAATTGATCTGAAAGAAGTCCGCATTGTTGCCGACGAGCACGCGGATATTGTTGAAGCGGTGAATGGTATGCGTCGCCGTTACACCTATGTTTTCACCTCCGGCGGTATTGGCCCCACCCATGATGATATCACTGCGGAGGCAATAGCCGCCGCCTTCAATCTGCCCTGCACGTTCCACCCTGAGGCGCTTGAGATATTGACCAAACATTATTCCAATTCGAAAATGGAGTTTTCGGCTGCCAGGAAACGCATGGCGCGGACCCCGCAAGGCGCAACCCTGATCGAAAACAAAGTTTCCAAAGCGCCGGGCTTCAAAATTGAAAACGTGCACGTTTTAGCCGGGGTGCCAAAAATCATGCAGGCGATGATGGATGCAATCGCGCCGGGCTTGAAAACCGGGGCAAAAATGCTGTCGCAAACTCTGGAGAGCACTCTTGGCGAAGGCACCATTGGCGGGCCGTTGGGGGTAATTCAAAACAACCACCCCGACACTATGATCGGCTCCTATCCCCGATTTGAAGAAGGCAACCGCTCTACCCAGATTGTTGTCAGAGGGCGCGAAAAACCTAAAATCAGCGCAGCGGTAAAAGATGTAAAAGCGATGTTGCTTGGGTTGAGTTCCAGCCCATAAAACTGTGCTTTGATCGACAATTCCGTTGAAGCGCCCCCTATGCTTTGCTAACGAATGCCCTTCCTTTTCAAACTAGGATCATTGCCATGAGCAACCCACCAAAAGCCTTTCCCGTATCCTGGGATCAATTTCATCGGGATTGCAAGGCGCTGGCCTGGCGGCTGACCGGCCCTGGAAAAGAAGGTCATAAATGGACCGCCATTGTTGCCATCACCCGCGGTGGGCTGGTGCCCGCGGCCATTATTGCTCGCGAGTTGGGCATTCGCACCATCGAGACGGTCTGCATCGCTTCCTACCACGAATATAAAGACCAGGGGGAACTGGATGTGATAAAAGGCATCAATGTTGACATGATCAACAACGATGGCGGGCGTGATGTTTTGGTGATCGATGATCTGACCGACACCGGCGCCACGGCAAAAAAAGTGCGCGAAATGCTGCCCAACGCCCACATCGCCACGGTCTATGCCAAACCATTGGGCGTGCCGGTTACGGATACGTTCGTTACCGAAGTGAGCCAGGACACCTGGATATATTTTCCCTGGGACATGGAAATGTCCTACGTGGAACCGATCTCTGGGGGGACGGATGGTTAGGTGATGAATTCGAATGTGGACCTCAATCCCGCAGCCGCTGGCGCGGCCCCCACCCGACCTTGCTGCACAAGGCCACCCTCCCCACAAGGAGGAGGGCTAAGTGCAGGCCTTTCGTTCGAATTTCATTGTCAATTTAAGCTCAAGGGTTGATAATTTTGCATTGTACTTACAACAAATTCCAGCCCTCCCACTCGTGGGGAGGGTGGCCTTGCGCAGCAAGGTCGGGTGGGGGCCGCGCCAGCGGCTACGAGTTTGCAAAGTAAACTGAACTTGCCCTCAATGATTTTGCGCCGTATCCACGGGGTGGAATCGGGCTGATGGCTCGATTGATTCGATCTCACAGGAAACCCATGTCTGACCTATTTACCGACACTAAAAAACCCGCTCCCAAAAAAGCAGCGGCAATAAAGAAGGCAAATGGTGCGGCTAAATCCGGCGACTATAACGCCTCCGACATCGAAGTGCTGGAGGGGCTGGAGCCGGTTCGCCGTCGTCCGGGAATGTATATCGGCGGCACAGATGCAAAAGCCATGCATCACTTGTTTGCTGAGGTTATCGACAATTCCATGGATGAGGCCGTGGCTGGCCACGCCAGTTGGATCGAAGTTGATTTCGACAAGGACGGATATTTAAGGATATTTAACCGTTACCGATAACGGTCGCGGCATTCCCGTTGACCCGCACCCGAAATTCAAAGACAAATCGGCATTGGAAGTCATTATGACGACCCTCCACGCCGGCGGTAAATTTGACGGTACAGCTTATGAGACCTCCGGCGGCTTGCACGGGGTTGGAATTTCTGTGGTCAATGCGCTTTCTGACGATTGCATTGTTGAAGTGGCGCGGAGCAAAAAACTTTACCGTCAAACATTTTCCCGCGGCCATGCCACAACCAAAGTTGAGCATCTGGGCGACGTAAACAACCGGCGCGGCACCAAAGTGCGCTTCCACCCCGATGCACAAATTTTCGGCAAGGGTACAAAATTCTCAGCCATAACCCTGTTCAAAATGGCAAGGGCCAAAGCCTATCTGTTTGGCGGTGTTGAAATTCGTTGGTCTTGTGATGAATCATATGTCACCGGCAAGGATGAAGTCACCGAAAAGGCCAGTGTTTCACTTCCCCGGCGGTCTGAAAGATTATCTGATGGCCTCACTGGGCAAACAAATGCAGGTGACGGAAGAACCTTTTGCGGGGGTCACGGCTAAAAAATCCGGCCACGGGGCGGTGGAATGGGCCATCACCTGGTATGGCGATGACGGGTTTGTAAACTCCTACTGCAACACAATACCCACCAATGACGGGGGCACCCATGAGGCCGGATTGCGCGTCACCCTGACCCGAAGCTTGAAGGCTTATGCGGAACTGGTGGGTAATAAAAAGGGCGCGATGATCACCACCGATGATGTGATGACTTCAGCTGCCGCTATGATTTCCGTCTTCATTCGTGAACCGGAATTTGTCGGCCAGACCAAAGACCGGCTGGCAACGGTGGAAGCCGCCAAAATTGTTGAAGCGGCGATCCGCGACCCCTTCGACCATTGGCTTGCCGCCT
>QILU01000196.1 GCA_003233475.1 Ahrensia sp. | reverse complement strand
TGCTTTCCCGCGAGGGCGAAATTGCTATCGCCAAACGTATTGAGGCTGGCCGCGAAACGATGATTGCCGGGCTTTGCGAAAGTCCACTGACCTTTCAGGCGATTATTATCTGGCGCGATGAATTGCTGGAAGAAAATATTCTGCTGCGCGATATTATCGACCTTGAAGCCACCTATGCCGGGCCGGATGCCAAACAAAATGTCCCGGTGAACCCCAATGCACCGGCATCGGTTGCAGAAGCGGTTCGACAGGGATCCGGCGGGGAACATTCGCCGGAAGCATTGGCGCGTAAAAAAGCCATCGAGGAGGGGCGAGACCCGGACGAAGCGGTTGAAGCCCTCAAAGGCCCAGGGCCGGATGATCCGGAAAAAGAAACTGAGGAGGAGAGCTCTGACGACGACGAGGATGATGATGATTATGAAGACGATGAAGCAGCCTTGTCCTTGGCCGCTATGGAAGCAGAACTGAAACCTACTGTTCTCGAAGTTTTTGACGCCATCGCCGGAAACTACAAAAAACTGCGCCGCCTGCAGGATCAATATGTTGAAAAACGGTTGACCAATGACAAGCTTTCCCCGTCACAACAACGCCGTCAGAAGCAGTTGAAAGAAGATATTGTTGAGAGCGTTAAGTCTTTGATGCTGAATAATAATCGCATCGAAGCGCTGGTTGAACAACTTTATGAAATCAACAAACGGCTGGTTTCCAGTGAAGGCCGCTTAATGCGCCTGGCGTTTTCTGGAAGAATATCGCGGCGCGGAATTGGACCCCAACTGGGTGCGCCGCATCGCCAATCTCGGTGCGAAGGGCTGGAAGGAATTCACTAGGGGTGAGAAGCCGGAAATCAAAGAGCTGCGCGCCGACATCCAACTGCTCTCCCACGAGACCGGGCTGGATACCGCCGAGTTCCGCCGCATTGTGCATCAGGTGCAAAAAGGCGAGCGGGAAAGCCGGGTGGCGAAGAAGGAAATGGTGGAAGCCAACCTTCGGTTGGTGATTTCCATTGCAAAAAAATACACCAACCGCGGCCTGCAATTTCTTGATCTCATTCAAGAAGGCAATATTGGCCTGATGAAGGCGGTTGATAAGTTTGAATACCGTCGGGGTTACAAATTTTCTACCTATGCCACCTGGTGGATTCGCCAGGCGATCACCCGCTCGATTGCCGATCAGGCACGTACTATTCGTATTCCGGTTCACATGATTGAGACAATCAACAAAATTGTCCGCACCAGTCGCCAGATGCTGCACGAGATCGGCCGGGAACCCACGCCGGAAGAGCTATCTGAAAAACTTGCCATGCCGTTGGAAAAAGTACGCAAAGTGCTGAAAATTGCCAAAGAACCAATCAGTCTTGCTTGAAACCCCGATTGGGGATGAAGAAGATTCCCATTTGGGCGATTTCATTGAAGACAAAAACGCGATCCTGCCGATTGATGCATCCATTCAGTCAAACCTGCGTGAAACCACCACCCGCGTATTGGCATCCCTAACCCCGCGTGAAGAGCGGGTGTTGCGGATGCGTTTTGGTATCGGAATGAACACCGATCATACGCTGGAGGAAGTAGGCCAACAATTTAGTGTTACCCGCGAACGCATTCGTCAGATTGAAGCGAAGGCATTACGTAAGTTGAAACACCCAAGCCGAAGCAGGAAGCTGCGGAGCTTTTTGGATAGTTAGAATAATGAGGGAGACGTTATGATTAAGCCGCAATTTTTGGTTGTCACTTTTGCGTTCCTTTTTTTGGCTTCTTGCCAAGGAACACCGGGTCAAAGGGATAGGGTAACGCTTGAAAAAGCTCTTACAAGCAACGACCCTTCAGCTTCTTTTATTCTTGGGGCAATATCTTATCAGGGCATTATTTGTAATTTGCATTCTAATATATCGATTCAAAATAAAGAACAGGCGAAAGTTAAGGGCTCATTCACGAGAAAGTATTTTGGTGCAAATACATCTTGGAGGTCGGGTAGGATTAGCAAGGTGAGGTTAGTTGTAATCGATCCTGCTGAATATCGTTTGGTAAGTGCTAAATGCAGTTTGGGTTCAATTTTGGGAACAGAAAATCTAAGGTTCTCGTTTAGGCGGTTTCCAAAATCAAAGGAATTTACAATACCGGCAGGCAAGGTTGTGAGTTTCGGTGTTATTGAATTAAAAAAAGAGACAGGTCCCAATTTTAGCTGGACTTCACGACCGTTCAATAGTGAAGAAAGGGCCGATATTGCTAAATTGTATCCTAAAATTGTAAGGCGAATGGAATTCTATGGTAAGGAAAAAATCTATTAAGGAGCCTGCTTAATGTCATTTTTCAAAAAACTCTTTGGCCGTTCCGCCACTCGTTCGTCTTCGGGGGCTTCCGGTTCATGGCCTGAGGCCGAGGAACCTGCTGCGACACTGGAGCATGAAGGTTATTCTATTGCCGCAACACCGCGGGCTGAAGGCGCGCAGTTTCGTCTGGCCGGTACGATTTCCAAACAGATAGACGGGGAAACCAAAACCCACAAATTGATCCGGACAGATATGTTTTCATCTGCCGATGAGTGCGCCCAATTTACGTTGAAAAAGGCTCAGCAAGTGATCCGGGAGCAGGGTGATCGGATGTTTGGGTGAAGGTTTGAATTGGAGAATTTACACCCGAACTTATTGTAAAGGGGGAGTGTGAATAGAAAACTCTCGGAACCTTCTTAAAAACCTCTATAATTTCGAAACCATTTGCTGGCAGTGTATTCCTTCAAAGGGGATTTTCATGTCGGGTAAAGTTAAAATCATCTGCCTTGCCGGGGTGCTGGCGCTTTCTGGATGCGCCACTGCGACAATTGGCAGTGCCGTGGTCGGTGGTGTGGTTGGTGGAGTTGCCACCACTGCGAAATATGCGGTCAAGGGCACGGTTGGGGCCGGGAAACTGGTTTATCGTGGGGGCAAGGCGGTTGTAAAAGGCACCGGTCGGTTGTTGAGCGATGACAAACAGGTGCCGGATTCTATCGCGGAAGATTATAAAAACCTGCCAGATGCTGAGAAGCCTGCTGGTTAGGTGAGGTCAAATTCGCTATCATAGTGCAAGCTATGGAGGCGCAGAATGACCACTCTTAAGAATAAAACAATCTTTATGTCGGGCGGTTCGCGGGGGATTGGGTTGGCCATTGCCCTTCGTGCTGCGCAGGACGGGGCAAATGTGGTGATAGCGGCGAAGACTGCCGAACCCCACCCAAAATTGCCGGGAACGATATACACGGCAGCTGAAGAAATTGAAGCAGCAGGCGGTAAGGCGTTGGCTGTCATCTGCGATATTCGTGATGAAAAACAGGTAAGCAATGCCGTTGATGGGGCGGTGGAGCGCTTCGAGGGCATTGGGGCATTGATATTTGCATCAATAATGCGTCTGCCATTCAGCTGACCCCAACAGAAATGACTGAAATGAAGCGGTTTGATCTGATGCATCAGGTCAACACGCGGGGCACTTTTTTGGTTTCAAAACTGTGTATTCCCCATTTGAAAAAAGCGGATAATCCGCACATTCTCAATCTTGCCCCACCGCTGGATATGTCGCCAAAATGGTTTGGCCCTCATGTGGCCTATACGATGGCGAAATATGGCATGTCGATGTGTACCCTGGGGATGGCTGCGGAATTTTCCAAACAGGGGATTGCCGTGAATTCTCTCTGGCCGCTAACCGCAATTGATACGGCAGCGGTACGGAATTTGCTTGGCGGCGATGCGGTGGCAAAGATGAGCCGCAAACCAGAAATAATGGCCGATGCCGCCCATGCCGTGCTGGTGAGGGATGCGAAGACCAACAGCGGTAATTTCTACATAGATGAGATTGTATTGCGCGAGGAAGGGGTTGAGGATTTTGACCAATACGCCCACGACCTGGCGGGCCAGCTGGTGGGGGATTTCTTTATTCCCGATGAAATATTCGAACAGGTGCCCACCAAAGTACTGCGCGGGATGGGGTATTGAGAGTTGAGTTGGGGGAGGCATGGCTTTTCAATCATGCTCTTACGACGTCATTCTCGAATTTTCTGAAAGAAAACTTCGGGAATCCATGTTTGAAATCAAAGGACAATATTGAATTTTCTGGATCCCCGAAGCGCGCAAACGCGTTCGAGGATGACGGTGGTGGGGAATATCACCCCTTACTTCATCGACCCCAAAATACATGAACCGGACATGAATGGCCTGTTCCGGGTTGGTTCAGACCCAAATCTCCATATTGAATTTATCAGCGGTCCTGTTGGCTGCTTAGAGCGCAAAAAAGGAGACAGATTATGTTTTTGAAAAGGTTCAAATCAGCTTTCATCGCCACAGTTATTGGCTTTGGTGCCCTTGTTACGTTTGGTGGCAGCGCCAACGCGGATGTGCGTGCAGGTGTTACCCTGAACGGCTCCGGGTTTGGCATAACAATTGATAACAGAAATTATGGCCGGAACAACGAAGCCCGCCGTTCTCAACGCCGCCATTCCAGAGGCTGGAACAGATGGAACCGGTGGAACCGGTGGGATAATCCCCGTCCTCGCTCTCGTCGTTGGAACAGAGGAAACAGGTGGAATGATTCCTATTCTCGTCGCAACCGTTGCAGCCCGTACAAGGCGGTGAAAAAAGCCCGTCGCAAGGGAATTCGCAATGCTTACGTTATTCGGGTGAACCGTCGTGGTGTTCTGGTTGCAGGCCGCCGCTGGGGCGAACGGGTGGTGATTGGTTTTGATCGCAGTCGGCGTTGCGGCGTTCGTTTCGTGCGCTCAAACTACTATTAAGCGCACACAAAACTGAAGGTCTGTATCAGCCCGGTTCCGCAAGGAGCCGGGCTGATTGTCTAATTTATTGAGAAAGCTCCCACCGCACATTTACCGTGACAGAGTAGGAGTTCTCCCCGCTGGCAACCGGGACAGGAGTTGATGCGTCAAAGGCCTCGGCTCTGGCCATTCTTTTTATTGCCCGGGGGCGGGGTTGCCCAAAATTTTGCTCGCTGATTTCAAGTATTCGCCCAAGGCCCACACCGGCAGCGCTGGCTAGCGTTTTTGCTTTGGCAATTGCTTTTGCCATGGCGCTTTTTCTTGCTTCTGTAATGGCGGCTTCCGGCTTGTCCGTTGAAAAGCTAATGCCTCCACTGCTGTTGACGCCTAATGTTACAGCCATATCAAGGATGCCTCCCAGATCAGCCAATTTGCGAATCCGAACGGTAAGTGAGTTGTTGACGATGTAGCCGATAATTTCCGGGGGCTTTCGCACGCCACTGTTTGAAGGCTTGGAATATTGGTAGCGCGGCTGAATGTTAAAATTGGAAGTCTGCAAATCCCTGCCTTCTATTCCAGCGCTTTTCATGGCGGCCAAAACTTTTGTCATGGCGGCGGTGTTGGCGTTCAATGCCTCCCGCGCCGTTTTGCCCTCGCGCA
>QILU01000229.1 GCA_003233475.1 Ahrensia sp. | reverse complement strand
GATCGTGCTTCTCCCCTTTCATATCCACCCATTCCTGCTCTATTGTAATCTCCTGCTCGAAGGCAACATGGGCAATTTCTTTCGCCAGACCACGAATGGTTTCAGCGTCTATTCCCGTTTGTTTGGCCACCACTTCCGGCGCATATTCGGCCTTTGAATATTCCTGCGCCATTATCAGCAACACCGGTTTGGCTTTCACCTTTTTTGGTAACATCACCGAAGCGCTTAATTGCGAAACCACCCCTTTGGTGGTGTGGGGAACGGCTTTGTTTTTCTTGGCGTCCCAAACCAGCTCAACCCCTTTTTTATCCCGTGCGATAAGCCCGTGGTCTTTTGTTCCCGGTGCATCAATCACCAAGAATGCGGCGTTGGAATAACGCAGCAGATAATCCACATCGATCTTCTGCATGGCGAATAATTCGTGGATGACGGAGAGGATCAGCAGCCCATCTGTTCCCGGCCGAATGCCCAACCAATTATCTGCAACAGCCGAATAGCCGGTGCGAATAGGGTTGACCGAAACAAACCGCCCGCCATTTTTCTTCAACTTGCCAATGCCCATTTTCAGTGGATTGGAATCATGATCTTCGGCAACGCCAAACATGATAAATAGTTTTGTGCGCTCCCAATCCGGCGTGCCAAATTCCCAAAACGCACCACCAATTGTATAGATCCCTGCTGCCGCCATATTGACCGAACAAAAGCCTCCGTGAGCTGCATAATTTGGTGTGCCGAAGGATTGCGCCCACCATGATGTCAATGATTGCGACTGATCGCGCCCCGTGAAGAAGGCAAGTTTCTTCGGATCACTTTTCAGCGGTTCCATCCAGTCCACCGCAATTTGCAGAGCTTCATCCCAGCTGATCTCAACAAATTCGCCAGAGCCGCGCGGCCCCACCCGTTTCATGGGAGCGCTTAATCGCGCCGGTGAATCCCTTGGCACAAAGCACCCCTTTGTTGACAGGGTGGTCACGGTTACCCTCAATATAACGAACGCTTTTCTCTCCGTTAGCGCCATCCTTCAAGTACACATTTATACCGCATCGGCAGGCGCACATATAACAGGTTGTTGAGACTTTCTCGCCAACAGGTTCAGAAAATTTAATGTCGTGTTTTGTCATGCGATTCCCATTCGTATTAAACCAACTGCGGCCAATACCATCAAGAGGGCAAGGCAAAATGGTTTGTAATAGGGCGCCAGTTTTGGGCTGAAAATAAGCTGTCCTGCCACAACTCCTGCAAGAACTATCGGAATCCAAATCACCCCACGGGCTACCGCCTGCGCGTCCATCAGCCCAAAATAGACTTGATAAAACAGGGCAAAGGGAGCCATCAAAAACAAATACATAACCAGGGAGCCCCGCATCATCGCCGCGGGAGCATCTCTCGCCAGCACATAAAGCGCAATCACCATTCCTCCAACACCGGCCAACCCCGTGACAATGCCCGCCGTTGCCCCAGATAGGAGCAACCCTGGTTTTGTCGCAAGCAAACGCGCCCGTACTTTTAACAGCTGCAACACAGCCAGAACCAGGATAATAATCAAGGCAATCATTTTTGAGGTTTCAATGGGCAAAACATAGGTCAGATAATACCCCAAGGGTGCGCCTATTGCGGAGCCAATAACCAGCCCAAACACCGTGAGCTTATCCCAATCCCTGATGCCGCCGCGCACCATAATCAGGCTCGCAGCGAATTCCAAAAACCAGCAGACAGCAATAAGTTCAATCGGCGGCAGAATAGAAACCAACGCCGCCATCACAACGGCAGACAAAGCAAACCCTGAGAACCCCCGCACCACGCCCGCAATAAATATAACGGCGGTGCTGACGGCAAATTCAGTGCCAGTCAAATTCACAAGGGCAGGCAAAGAATCCATAACTACCAATACTACTCCCTTGCGGGCAGGACTCAATGGGGTGGGTAAGAGTGTTGTGGTAGCGGTTGCTAAAAATACGAAACTGGTTTCCACCTCCTCCTTGTGGGGAGGTCGAAGCCTGCAAAGCAGGGTTCGGGTGGGGGTAAAAATTGCGGTATAACAACGAAATATTGAGAGGAACTCATACCCCCACCCGAAGCCGATTTCATCGCCTTCGACCTCCCCACAAGGAGGAGGTGGAGATTAAGCACCCGTTTGCGGACGCATGTCTTTCGGGTTGATTCCGGCCACGCTCACCGGCTTCTTCATGGCATCACGGCGGAAGGGTTCCCCCAGTTCCTGGTTCAAAACCACTTCAATAAAGGTGGTTTCATTGCGCTTCATTTGCCCTTCAATGGCATTATCCAAAGCCGCTGTCAGCCCTTCCATTGTGTCCACTTGAACCCCCTTCAAAGCGCAGGCCTGCGCAATTTTTGCATATTCAACACCCAAGTTTAATTCGGTTCCCACGAAATTATCATCATACCAAAGTGTCGTGTTGCGCTTTTCCGCGCCCCATTGGTAGTTACGAAAAATCACCATGGTGATCGGCGGCCAGTCGTTACGGCCACAAGACGTCATTTCGTTCATGGAAATCCCAAAAGCACCATCGCCGGCAAAACCAACAACAGGAACATCGGGGTTGCCAATCTTTGCGCCAAGAATAGCTGGAAAGCCATATCCGCAAGGGCCGAACAGGCCCGGTGCCAGATATTTACGACCCTGCTCAAAACTTGGATAAGCATTACCGATGGCGCAGTTATTTCCAATATCGGAAGAGATAATAGCTTCCTTCGGCAAGGCTTGCTGAATGGCACGCCATGCCATGCGCGGGCTCATGCGGTCTGGTTCCCGCTTGCGCGAGCGTTCATTCCAACTCGTGCCCGGGTCATCATCCTCATGATCCATCGAAGAGAGCAATTGCAACCACGCGGATTTCGTTTGGTGAATAAGCGCCTCACGATCTTTGCGCCCGTTATCGCCCGCCTTCGATGACAACTGTTCAAGCAATTGTTCCGCCACCGCTTTTGCATCCCCTTGAATAGCCACGGTCACTTTTTTGGTCAGGCCAATACGGTCGGAGTTTATATCCACCTGAATGATTTTTGC
>QILU01000051.1 GCA_003233475.1 Ahrensia sp. | reverse complement strand
GGAAATGGTGACCCTTACCCGGTTGGATTGCGCTTTGGGTTCGGTGGGTCAAATGCGGGCGGCACTATCGGAGGCCGTACACCATTGTCGCCACCGCAGTGCATTTGGTAAAAAGCTGATCGACCAGCCCTTAATGATAAGGGTGCTCGCTGATATGGCGCTGGATGTGGCCGCGCCGGGGAAAACAAAGTGGAAGCCGGGTATGCGCGATTAATGACGCCGGTAATAAAATACTGGGTTTGCAAAAGCGCTTCTGCGGTTATCCATGAGGCCATGGAATGCGTTGGCGGCAACGGATATGTGGAAGAAAGCATTCTGCCGCGCCTCTACCGGGAAGCACCGTTGAACGGAATTTGGGAAGGGTCGGGGAATGTGATGTGCCTGGATGTTTTGCGGGTATTGCGCAAAGGGCCCAATACCGTAACGGAAATTTTGAAAATGCTGGCAACAGATTTAGGCGAAAACTCTAATCAGACCATCGATGTGCTGCGAATTGCTGCAGATATTTCGCTTGAAGACGAGGGTTCGGCTCGAATATTTACGGAACAAATGGCACTAACGGCGGCGGCCGCCGAAATGCGCCGCACAATGCCGGGGGAAATTGCCGATGCCTTTATCGAAAGCCGTTTGGGGCGGCCATGGAGAAACACCTACGGCATGATGGACAGCCGTTATGACGCCCGCGCCATTGTGGACTATTTTTACACTTAGGGCTCCTGATTTTAAGGGTTTTCACCCATAGGTTGTAGCAGGGAGGGCAAAAATTAACCTTAATAATTGGTTTACGTTGCGCCGCTTTACCATGGCAGGCAGATTGAAAATTGCGAGGACATGGGCAATACCAGATTGGCGGAAATCGAGAATGATACGTACACTTTTGATACTCTGGCTCACACCAATAGCGCTTTTGTCTGTCTGGTATGGATTATCAGTGAACGATCTAAATCTTGGAACACAGATTTTTTCCCGTGAAATGCATGATCTGGTCTTCAAAATATACGGAGATATTTTGGGGATTGATCCCGAGATTATCCCGCCTCTGGTTGCTAAAGCCATTGCTTTTGACAGCTTGATTGTTCTGGCAATAATTGCTTATCGCCTGCGCAAGAAGTGGTGGCCTGGATTTTCTAGCCTTTTTCGCGCAAAGCGCGAGCTTTCCGCAGTTGATCAAGGCAGCCCTGCAGAATAATCGCCGCCGCAGTTTGATCTATTTTTTCTGTCCTTTTTTGCAAATTCATACCGGCTGATCGCAAGTGCTGATCGGCCTCAAAGCTTGACAGGCGCTCGTCCCAAAAGAACAGGGGCATGTCGGTAAAGTTTTTTAAGTTGCGAACAAAAGCACGGGTCGACTGGGCCCGCGGGCCTTCAGTGTCGTCCATGTTCAGGGGCAGGCCTATTACCATTGCTTTGATATTTTCGCTGGAAGCATATTCCAAAAGCTCATTTTTGTCGGTGGTGAATTTTCGGCGGCGAATTGTGTAAACGGGAGAGGCGATCGACCAATTGGCATTTGAAATTGCTATACCGATGGTTTTTGCGCCAAGATCAAGCCCCAAAAGCCGCGCACCTTTTTTTCCCCCTATCTCTTGAAGGAGGGTCTCGAATTGTTCAAGTTTCATGTCAGGAACTTTTGCCATTTCTGGCGTGTAACAAAATTTGGGAGCAATGACGATGAAAATCACCTGGTACGGACATTCAACTTTTGGGGTGAAAACCGACAAGGCCAAAATACTCATTGATCCATTCTTTTTTGGCGATGAGGAATTTGTTGAAAAACACCGCCCGGGCGCGATCAAAGATCTTACACATATTTGCCTCACCCACGGGCACGCCGACCACGTGGGTGATACATTGGCCATCGCCAAAGAAACTGATGCAACCGTAATCGGAAATTTTGATTTGATTATGTGGCTGCAAAAACAGGGCCTGGAAAACGTTGATATTGGAAGTACCGGCGGCACGGTTCACCATGATGGGTTTTCCATGACCTGGGTGCAGGCGATTCATTCTTCAGCACAATTGGATGAAGACGGTACTTCCCACAACCTTGGGCACCCCAATGGGCTGGTGTTTCATTTCGATGGCGAAAAATCCTTATACCACATGGGGGATACCGACATCTTTGGCGATATGGCGCTGATTGAAGAATTGCACAAACCGGATATTGGCATTGTGCCCATTGGTGATCGGTTCACCATGGGGGGCGCGGTTGCGGCTCTTGCCTGCCAGCGGTATTTCAATTTCAAAACAATAATTCCCTGCCACTACGGCAGCTTTCCTATTATTGACCAGAACGCAGATAAATTTATTGCTGCATTTGATGACTCAAGCCGGGTGACAATTCCAAAAATTGGACAGGAGATTGAGCTTTGAATAAGTGAATGGGGGATTGTCGAACCGGCATGCCATCGCTATTACACGGCATGCCGCATTTGAAGCAGAAAGAATTGTCATGTCAGTCGACGTCACCACCGTTAAGCGTGTTGCAAAACTCGCCCGAATTGCCATTACCGATGAACGGGCGCAAAGCATGCAAGCGGAGCTGAATACTATTCTAGGATTTATTGAGCAAT
>QILU01000054.1 GCA_003233475.1 Ahrensia sp. | reverse complement strand
TGTCGCTGGATCAGACGGCTGATCTGAATTTAGATCTGAAAAAACTCGCCGCGCTAGGCTTCGGGTATGTAAAAATTCCGGCTTCAATTATTTTGCATGCGGATATTGATGAAGACAATTCCAACATCCATCCAACCGAACTTGCTGCGGCTTTGAAAGAACACGAAATGCAACTTATCTCAACCGGAATTGAGCAAGAAGATCAGGTGATGAATTTAATTGATTACCATGTGAGCCTTGGCCAGGGATTGTTGTTTGCTCCACCGCGGGCGGTGAAAACGGAACTCATGGAAGCCAGCTCAAAATAATTCAATTCCGGGCTCAGGAATCAAAAATGCCCGCCATTTCTGACGGGCATTTAATTTCTTATTGATTGTGCCCTTATTGGGTAAGGGTCAACTCAGCGAGTTGCTCAGCGATTTTCTGAAACACCGCAATTAGTTCTGCATTGCTGGATGCATCGAAATATAGTGGTGCTCCGCCACTATCGGTAGAGGCACAATTTTCTAGCATCGTTTTCACGCTGGATCCATTGGGCACATCAAATGCAATCGTATAGACTTGGATATTGGCACCCTTCACGTTGGCGCATGTTCTTGTGAGCTGACTGTCCACAGCCTGTCTAAAGGTTGGAAAGTCGTGGTTCGGGTTTGAAATTTCATCAAAACCATCAAAAATCCGACCGTTTACCGAATGCCCATAGGCACCATAATACGATCTATTGAGATCCGAATATCCATTGTAAAAATAGTCGATCGGATAATAGGTATTGTTACCATCACTCATCAATATCACGACCTTCTTGTTGTCATCATCGTTATATTCACGACCATTGGTGAATGGCTGTTCGGGCGACAATGTTCTCCAGCCCCAAATCAGCCCCTGCTGAATATTTGTCGCACCAATTGATCGTTGCCGATTTTGTCGCCGTCAAGTCAGAGATAGGCCTCGTGGTACAGGTATTGTTTGGACCACCTGGCAAACCAACAACTGTCGGCAGGCTTCCGCTGGTAAACCGTGGTGACTGGCCCGTTGCCTGATTGGTGAAATATTTCCACGTCCATTTCTGCCTTTTATACTGATCTGCGCCTGAACCGGTGTATTGTTTCTCCTGAGGGTCGCCTTCGAGAGAAACCGGAAAGTTGTGATCATCCTGCAGATAGTTATTCTGATATCTTTCTTCCTGGATCACGTTGTCGTCTTCCCAGGTAGAATTCGATGAGATTGGGCCAATATAATTGCCGTAACGATATTCAATTCTGTCATCATATTCAGGCCTGTAAGGCCAGTCCTGAGGGTGGCGACGGCCCCCAACGACCATCGGTCCATCTGCGACACAGTCTGGGAACTCTTAAATTTCCGCGCCTGTATCTGCTCTGCCACAGGTTGCAGGTTTGTTGGCCGAGCGATGAAACCAGAACCTTGTCAAAACGCCCGGACCAGTCGTCCGGAGTGTCTGGTGCAAAACTAGGCACAATCATGGTATCTGGGTTTGATTCTGTAGGCTCCGCATCTGTTGTATTATACGGATCAGGGCGCGCTTCCACGCAACCACCCCAGTTAATGTTCATATTGTCGTAAAGCGTAAACCGCGAAAGCGTTGCTCCGGCAAGGGTTCTCCAGATATTACCAACCTTAACCGCGTTGGGGTCTTGCGACCAATCGAGATTCTCGTTGTGAATTGAAGACACACCATTGTTATCCATCCAGGTCGCATTTCGGTTGCCTGCTCCCACGTTTACCGTTGCGGCAAAGGGAACAATAGAAAAACGCAGTGGTTCAACTTTGGTGCTGTTCGCGGTGGTTGTATAAAGTGTGTTAACCAGATCAGCCGCTGCAGAACGCAAGGTGTTGATTTTGCCATTGTACCCCATTGATCCGGAATTATCCAAAACCAGGGCAATTTCCAATCTGTCATTTCCGCACATCACTGTAGCAGCGGAAGCCATGCTTTGGGTATTGTTGCTTGGGCTGGCACCCGAAGAGCCGCCAAACCATGCGCGGTAAGCGCCAAAATACACCGGGTGCTCAAGCGAAGCCGTGCTGGTAATGCCAGTGTTTGCACAATCTGTGTTTTCATCGATATTAAAACTAATCGAAGCTGGTGAGCTTGGTAAATTCTCCATATTGAGATCAAATAAATCCTGCCCTGCTTTAATCGCGGCGTCGGCATCCCCGTTTTTGGAATACTCCTTGGCGGCCATCAAAGTGCCTGCATCAACGGCAGCTTGAAAATTCAATCTCGCTTTGTACAATTCGGCTGTATCGATGGCGGCACCCATTGCAAAAATTATCATAGGCAACATAAGGGCAAGTAGTACCTTAAAACTCCCGCTCACTTCTTTTACGAATTTGCAGATGTTCAGATGTTTTTTCACGGACTTCAACATGCTTTTCACTCCAATTCCCGTAATTTGCGGGCCAAAACCGGGCGCACAACAGGTGCAACGGCCGACAAAACGGATTTATTCACGGACAAAATGCATGAGAGAGATTTAATTTGGGTTGAAGAGTTAGGTTAAATTTTAACGATCGGGGCAATTTAGGGGATTTGTGGTTGAATCCGGTTGTTTTGCGCGGTTTCAAAAAATATCCGCCGAAATTCCCTGATTATGGCGAATCCTCTTGACTCAAACATGGCTGAACACTACTTCATCAATGCTTGTTGGCACTCTTCTTGTGAGAGTGCTAATAAAATTTTCAATTCTTGATAATTGACTTTTTTGAAAACCCAAGTGGGGTCGCGTTGACCACCACAGCCGAGTACAGGATTTAACACATGGCAAAACTGAAGTTCCGCCCGCTGCACGACCGAGTGGTCGTTCGCCGCATTGAAGCTGACACCAAATCCGCTGGTGGCATTATTATCCCTGACAGCGCTCAGGAAAAGCCCGCTGAGGGCGAAATTGTTTCCTGCGGTTCAGGTGCCCGCGATGAAGCAGGCAAACTGGTACCGCTGGACGTCAAAGCCGGCAACCGTATTTTGTTCGGAAAATGGTCCGGCACCGAAGTCAAGATCAACGGTGAAGACCTGCTGATCATGAAAGAATCAGACGTCATGGGCGTGATCGGTTAATTCTATCACCCACAACTATTTGTAATACATGCATAATTGCATAACAGGAGTAAGTCAAAATGGCTGCTAAAGAAGTCAAATTTGGTGCGGATGCCCGTACCCGTATGATGCGCGGTGTGGATATTCTCGCCGACGCTGTAAAAGTAACACTGGGGCCAAAAGGCCGGAATGTTATTCTAGACAAATCCTTCGGCGCACCGCGCATCACCAAGGATGGGGTTTCCGTTGCCAAAGAAATCGAGCTTGAAGACAAGTTCGAAAACATGGGCGCGCAGATGGTTCGTGAAGTTGCTTCACGTACCAATGATGAGGCCGGGGACGGCACCACCACTGCCACCGTACTGGCGCAGGCCATCGTTCGCGAAGGCGTTAAATCTGTTGCCGCCGGCATGAACCCGATGGAT
>QILU01000111.1 GCA_003233475.1 Ahrensia sp. | reverse complement strand
CTCTCCTGGCTCAAAGACCATTTGGATACGGACGCCTCGCTTGATTTAATCGTTGAAACATTGACGATGATCGGGCTTGAGGTTGAAGAGGTGGACGACCGCGCTGCTTTCCAACCGTTCACCATCGCCAAAGTATTGAGCGCAGAAAAGCATCCCGATGCGGATAAGCTACAGGTGTTGAGCGTCGATACGGGTGACGGCAAGCCAATACAGGTTGTTTGTGGTGCGCCCAATGCGCGCAAAGGTTTGATCGGTGCTTTTGCCGGGCCTGGCACCTATGTTCCGGGCATTGATGTGACCCTTGGGGTGGGAAATATTCGCGGGGTTGAGAGTTTTGGCATGATGTGTTCTGAGCGCGAGCTGGAGCTTTCCGATGAGCATGACGGCATTATTGATTTGCCGGAAGACGCGCCCGTTGGCACGCCTTTTGCCGATTACGCGGGATTGAACGATCCGGTAATCGAGATCGGTATCACCCCCAACCGTCCTGACGCATTGGGGGTTGCGGGCATTGCGAAGGATCTCGCCGCTGCCGGGCTGGGCACCGTAAAAACGCCGGATATTTCACCAATCGCAGGCAAAGGCCCCTGCCCGGTTGGGGTGAAACTGGACTTTGACCATGATCCTATTTGCCCGGCATTCGGGCTACGCCTGATCAAGGGGGTAAAAAACGGCCCGTCGCCCAAATGGATGCAAATGCGATTGAAGGCTATTGGCCTGCGGCCGATTTCCGCGCTGGTGGACATGACCAATTATATCACCTTTGACCGTGGCCGCCCGCTGCACGTTTTTGACGCTGACAAAGTGAAGGGCAATCTCGTGGTGCACCGTGCCATGGGCGGGGAAAAATTTGACGGGCTTGATGGCAAGCAATACCAGCTCACCCCCAACACCTGTGTAATTTCTGATGATAGTGGAATTGAATCCCTTGGGGGAATTATGGGGGGTGAGGCCTCCGGGTGCGACGAACACACCACCAATGTATTGATCGAATCCGCGCTTTGGGAGCCGCTGGCAACCGCCCGCACCGGGCGTGAATTGGGAATAATCACCGATGCCCGCTATCGTTTTGAGCGCGGAGTTGACCCGGCTTCGGTGGAACCGGGGTTGGATTTTGGTGCCCAATTGGTGCTGGAAATGTGTGGCGGTGAAGCGAGCGAGAAACTAATTGCAGGCAACGTGCCAACGCCTGATCTTGCAATCGAATTCCCGGTATCCGAAACCAAACGGCTTACCTCCATTGATGTATCAAGCAAGCAGACCACCGATATTCTCACCCGTCTCGGGTTTGACGTTTCCGGTGATGGCGAGACACTCTCTGTAAAAGTTCCCGGCACTCGGCCCGATGTGCATGGCAAGGCCGATCTGGTTGAAGAGGTAATGCGCATTCACGGCATCAACAATATTGAGCCGCAACCCCTGCCCTCCATGAGCGCGGTTGGGCAAAAGATTTTGACCACCGGGCAGACCCGCACCCGCAACACCCGCCGCACTCTTGCGGCGCGGGGCATGAGCGAGGCGGTGCTTTATGCTTTCATTCCTAAAAATCACGCCGAGGCTTTTGGCGGCGGCGCTCCCCTGAACTTGCCCTCGCCAACCCGATTGCCAGCGATATGTCCGACATGCGTCCCAGCCTGTTGCCCAGCCTGTTGGCGGCCGCAAAACGCAATGTTGATCGGGGCACCGGTGATCTGGCGATCTTTGAGGTCAGCCACGTTTATCGCGGGGTGGAGCCGGAAGACCAACACCGGGCCGCAAGCGGTATCCGCCGTGGCACAGCGCGGCTGGAAAACTTTGGTCGAGCATGGAGTGGCAATGCAGAAGCCGTTGGCTGGTTAGACGCAAAAGAAGACGCCTTCGCCGTGCTCGCAGCCTGCGGGATGGATCCGAACAAAGTGCAGATTGAGGCTGGCGGTGCTGATTGGTATCACCCCGGCCGCAGTGGCACCATCAAGCTTGGGCCAAAAGTTACGATTGGGACATTTGGTGAATTTCATCCGATGACCTTGGAACTGATGGATGTTACTGGACCGCTTTGTGGCTTTGAAATATTCTTGGACGCTATTCCGGCCCCCCGGCAAAAAGCCAACCGCAGCAAGGGCGCTTTGATCGTCTCGAGCCTGCAACCGGTAAAGCGCGACTTTGCATTTGTGATGGATAAATCTGTTCAGGCGGCCAGTGTTTTACGCGCCGCCAAGGGGGCTGATAAAAAACTCATTACCAATGTGCGGGTGTTTGATTTGTTTGAAGGGGCATCAATCAGCGAAGACAAAAAATCGCTGGCCATTGAAGTCACCATTCAGCCAACCGACAAAAGCCTGACGGATGAAGAGATCGAGGCGATTGCTTCAAAGGTTGTTGAGAACGTAGCCAAGACAACTGGCGGAGAGTTGCGCGGGTAATATTTTCGCAAATTATTGCCGTTGTCATAATAACAGGTTAATGAACCGTTAACCTATGGTGTGTTCGAATCGGGAAACCCCGAATCCTTTTACTTCAGGATATCATTATGTTCGTCCAAACGACCATCAAAAGCTTAATACTTCCGGCTTTCGCAGCAATCACCTTGCTCACTCCCTTCGACCCGGCGGGGGCTGCTCCCAATGCAAAACAGCTGTTTAGCGCGAAAAAATTACCGGCGGCAATGAAGCCGTCAGTTCACGGGTTTTACTCCAAAGGCTGTGTTCAGGGTGCTATTGGACTTCCCAACTACGGCCCCACCTGGCAGGCAATGCGGCCGAAACGCAACCGTCGGTGGGGGCATCCTGACCTGGTCAAATTGATTATAAAATTATCCCAGGACGCCAAGAAACTTGGCTGGAACGGGCTGCTGGTAGGGGATATGTCTCAACCACGGGGCGGGCCGGTTTCCGGCCACGCTTCCCACCAACTGGGTCTGGATGCGGATATCTGGCTTACCCCCATGCCCAACCGTCGACTTAGTATCAAGGAACGAAATAACATGAGCGCCACTTCCATGTTGCGCTATTCCAAGAACAAGAACGGTAAAAGATTCCTCGACCAAAACAATCTCAACCGTAAAGTGTTCACCCGTAAACAATTTGGGCTCATCAAGACCACGGCAGAATACAAGCAGGTAGAGCGGGTATTGGTGCATCCAACCATCAAACGAGAATTGTGCAAATTGGAAAAGGGTGATCGGCGGTGGCTGAGTAAGGTTCGCCCCTATTGGGGGCATTATTTCCATATGCATGTCCGCCTGAGTTGCCCGGCCGGATCACCCAATTGTCGACCACAGGCGAAGCCAAAGAATAGTGACGGTTGTGGTGCGGAATTGAGAACCTGGGCAAAGCTTTTGAATCCACCCCCGCCCAAACCGCGAAAGAAAGGGGCACCCAAGCCCAGGAAAGTTAAGCCCAAGCGGGAACTCCGTTTGAGTGATCTGCCCCGTGCCTGCGGCCCTGTGCTGCGCGCGTCATCACCCTAAAACGCTTCTGCTGCAGGGGCTTGCAACGAGGTTCTATAATCCTAATTCCTTACGCTTGGCTTTAGTCAACTTGGCTTTGACAATATCATAAGCTGCTTGAATGTAAGCCTTGGTGTCTTCGTCATTCAAAGCATCCGGGTTTGTTACCTGCACCCATTTATATCGGCCAAGATAGGGTGACGGGGAGATACCGGGTTGTTCGGTCAACATTCGAAAGGCCATGTCGCTGGTCTTGAAACCCCGTTTTGCCCCAGAGGGAGGCCATGGCGAATATTTTGTCGCCGACCTTCCAAACATGTGCACCGCCCCACTGAACAACGGTATTGGTTGCGGGAAGAGAGGCGCAATATTTATTGAAGGTTTCTAGCTTCATCCGGTGCTCGAACGTCTAATTTTTTTGTGCTGGAGCCGGACAAACCACCCCGACGCCGCTTAAATTGCAATAGCCATCCGGATTTTTTGCCAGATATTGCTGGTGATATTCTTCGGCAAAGAAAAACTCCGGCGCGCTCAAAATCTCGGTGGTGATTTTACCTTTGCCGTTTTTGGCAAGTGCCTTGCCGTAAGTGGTTTTGGACGCTTCAGCCGCACTCTTTTGAGCCGGTGTGGTGAAATATATGCCCGAACGGTATTGGGTTCCCGTATCGTTGCCCTGCCGCATCCCCTGGGTGGGATCAT
>QILU01000074.1 GCA_003233475.1 Ahrensia sp. | reverse complement strand
GGAGTGGCCTCGACCGTGTTCACCGGTGGAGGAGGCGGAGTTGGTTTTACAGGCTCAAGTTGATTTTCCCTAACCGGGGTCAGGGGCGCTGGTTCCAGATTGGCCACTTTCGGCTGGCCCTGCTGGGAGGGCAATACACCCCCCTGGTTTAGGCCTGAACCCCTGGTGCAACCGCTTATCACCAGCGCCAAACAACCAGCTCCAATCATCAAAGAGACGTTTGAACGCCTGCTCAACTGTTTACCTGCCAATATTTTTGTATTCATGACGCTCTCCTCGATCGTCTTATAGCCCCATAATCATGCACGAATTGAGGCGCATGAACATAGGAAACCCCCGCACTTAAAAAAAGCTATGCGGTTAATGAAATCTGAATATGCGCGCAAAGCCCCGACAGCACCACATAACATACAAGATTTTGAAAACTATGGTTAACACAGCTTAACCAAAAACGAAAAGCCCCAATTGAGGCTCTTGTTTTTATTTAACTGCAAACGGAGGCGCGAAAACGCGCTAACTGCCGTATTTGACGCCGAAATAAGCCTGATCACCCCAAAGACTTTTCACCCGCGCATCCCGGCCACAGGATTTGCGGTAAAGCCTATAATGCACGGGCTTTTTCTTATAATAATCCTGATGATACTTTTCAGCGTCAGTAAATTTGGAAGCCAGTGTAATTTCTGTGACAATCGGCAATTTTAAATCAATTATTGCCTGCTTCTTTGACGCCTTCGCCAGTTCTAATTGTTTTTCATTCAGCGCATAAACGGCGGTGGAGTAGTTAAACCCGCGATCACAAAACTGCCCGCCAGCATCGGTAGGGTCGACGGTGCGCCAGAATATCTTCAGCAGTGTGGCGTAATCGGTCTTGGTATCATCATAATAAATCTTCACCGCTTCGCGGAAACCATACTTAGCATGGTTTTTGTAGGTTGGCTTGTCGAAGTCACCGCCAATATATCCGGACACAACTTCACGCACCCCGGTTACATACTCGAAATCTTTCTCAATGCACCAAAAACAGCCGCCGGCAAATATCGCTTCTTTTTCTGCAGCAAAGGAGGGAGATAAAGGCAGGAACAACGCACTGCCAACGGCGGCTAGAATAACAGATTTCATTTCATTAATTCCTTGATCAAAGATTTGTCGACAATTTCCAACCCCTACCTGGCCTGCAATTTTGCCTGACTCAAGGCAGGCACCCTGCAATTTAACTCAACACTGCGTGATCATTAACTGAACAGGCGCAGGGTTTATGGTTTTTAATAAGTAAATGTAAACCAGAAAATAGCATTTTATTCAATTCGATCCGAACATCTCACGGATACAACTCAATACAACCAAATAAGAAACGCACAGTGGGATGGGCGGAACAATGGAACTGAAAGACATTTTTGGAGTACTGACTCCAACATTATTATTGATATTTACCGCAACATTTGTGTTGATTTGGCGAAGCAATAAAGAGCAATTTCATAGCCGAGACTTGGCAATAGCATTTTTATTGAATGCTATTGGCTTTGCGGGAACCTGGTTGTTACAGGATATTGCTCCGCGCGCGGCTTTCCTTGGTTGCGGTTTTCTTGCGCAACTTTCGATAGTGTTCTTTGCCCGTGGTGTTTTATCGCGGCTGAACATTGACGTGCCTTATAAATTATTCGCTGCCCTGCAGATGGTAAGTATGATCTTTGCTACTACGGCGCTTTTTGGCTTCGGTAGTCTATCCATGGTTTTGATAATTATAAGCACGATATCTGGAATTCAAGCCGGGGTAATTGCGTATAAAATGCAGAAAACTGCGAGCAAAAATATCATAAATTTGATGACGGTGTCGGTGTTGGGAGTGGTTGCAGTTTTGATGCCATTAAGCCTATTGGGGGCCTTTTTTTCCAATTCAGCCAGTTTGAACATTGAGACTTACCAAAGCTCAATAGAATGGATTACGCTGCACATTCTGGCAATTATTTTGTCCACTATAGGCGCACTGTGCTTTATCTTATTCAGCTTGAACCAGGCCATGGTTGCTTTACAAAAACAGGCTGATACGGATGAGCTTACAGGTCTTTCACGCCGCTCGCGGTTTGAAAAGGATGCTATGCGGGTCTTTGCACAAGAAAAACGCACACCCCTACCCGTGTCTCTTATTGTAATGGACATTGATAAATTCAAAAAGATTAACGACAAGTACGGTCATCTGGCTGGTGACAAGGTTCTTTCCCGTGTGGGTCAGTTGTTACAAACCACCAGTCGCTCAACAGATATTGTTGGCCGGATTGGCGGCGAGGAATTTGCAATTTTGTTGTGGAACGCCGACATTAAAGGTGCACGTCTGGTTGCTGAACAATTGCGCGGCACCCTGGAAAACTATGATTTTGGTGCCCTGTTGGGCGGCCAGTCCTGCACTGCAAGTTTTGGGGTGGCCCAGTTGGAAGAAGGGGAAAGCTATAAAGATCTCTTTGCGCTGGCCGACCGTGCCCTGTACCGTGCCAAAAATACCGGCCGTAACCGGGTGAGCGCCGCAACATTTGTATTGGAAGAAGCGGCTTAGTTCTTTGCAAAAGCTTGCCGACCATCCGCAAACGAAAAATTAATTGAGCTTACCACCAAAGGCCACTTTAATTTCTTTGCGCCATTGGCTAGGGTTGCTGTGAACCAAACGGAGCCTTTGTCGGGATATTTATGAGCGATACACTTTCTCCTGAATCGAGTGGGTCCGACGTGGTTAAGGCGCGGCCTCTTTCTCCTCATTTGTCCATTTATAAACCAATACCCACCATGGTGATGTCTATCCTGCATCGCATTACCGGGGTGGCGCTTTATTTTGGTACGATACTGGTGGCCTGGTGGTTGATTGCGGCGGCTTCCGGGGGTGCTTCTTTTGAAACTGCGAACTGGTTTTTCGGTTCGTTTTTTGGGCGGTTGGTTCTGTTTGCCTACACCTGGACATTGATGCACCACATGCTTGGGGGGTTAAAACATCTGGTACAGGACACGGGCGCCGGGTTGGATAAATCTCTGACCACAAAAATGGCCCTGTTTCATCCGGTTGTTTCCACCATGCTGACGATCCTGATATGGGTCATCGGCTATTCGGTTCGATAGGAGCGTTTTTTCATGTCCTCGCAAAATGATATGCACACCCCTTTGTCGCGGGTTCGTGGGCTTGGCGCTGCCGGGGGCGGCACCGGGCATTTCTGGCACCAACGCCTTACGGCAATAGCCAATATTCCCTTGATGTTGTTTTTTATCTGGACGGTGATTTCTCTCAATGGTGCCGATCATGGTGAAGTTACGGCCTATTTTTCCAACCCCTTTGTGGCTGTTACCATGTTGCTGGTTATGGGTGCGGGACTGTATCATATGAAACTAGGGATGCAGACAGTCATTGAAGATTATGTCCACGGGGGGGCGGGCAAGGTGCTGTTGATTGCCAATAGTTTTTTTGTAATCGCCATGGCTGCCGCCACGGGGTTTGCAATTCTCAAACTCGGCTTTGGAGGCTGACTTTTC
>QILU01000182.1 GCA_003233475.1 Ahrensia sp. | reverse complement strand
TCTAAGACTTTGTTTTTACGCGGTTCCTTATCCTTTTGATGATACCATCAAAAGGGGAACGGCTCTAGCCGCTGACCCAGCTTTTCCAACGCCGGATATAGCTCTCAAGCTGTGCACCCCAATGGCATATGGAAGTGCACCGCTCCTGCTCATAAAGCCGAGAACATTTATCACGAAAAGCCTGGAGCGTCTTTACCGCAACCGCAATGCGGCCCGGAGATAAGTTTTTTTGTAGTTTATTTTGGGGCTTGGTTCTTACCTCCTCCTTGTGGGGAGGTCGGAGCTTGCGTTAGCAAGGTTCGGGTGGGGGTGAGAAAGGTGTTAAATAAGCGGAGTTTGCGGGTGTCTCATACCCCCACCCGAAGCCGATTTCATCGCCTTCGACCTCCCCACAAGGAGGAGGTAATTACTCAGTCGGAAAATTTTATTGATAGAAATCTATCCCCGCATCCGTTTTCCCTCAGGATCGAATGGGGGTTCTTCTTGAATTTCTGCTGCGCACATTTCGCTGATGATTTCGATTTTTAGGCCTTGTTTTTTTGCGGCTTCCAGATGTTTGGTGGGGATGTAGCCTGTGGCGAGGGATTGATTTACGAAATGGCCGTAGCCGCCAGAGGTTACCCAGCCGATAACCTCTTCGCCTAAGAATATGGGCTCGTCGCCAATGCAATCGGCGTCGCTTGCGCCCGTTACATTCATGCAAACGCGGGTGAGTGGAGGGTTTTCTGCGTGGGCGAAAACGCCTTCACGGCCAAGGAATGTGTTTTTCTTTTTTGAAACAAACCGATCGAGGCCGGCTTCAAACGGTGTGTAGATGGGGCGGAACTCGCGAAACCATGTGCCGAAATGTTTTTCCAACCGCATGTTGAGCAGGGCGCGCATGCCGAAGGGTTTGATGTTGAAATCAGCGCCCGCGTCCATAATGCCCTTGTGCAGGCGGCGCAAATATTCCGGCTTCACCCAGATCTCATATCCCAGATCACCGGTGTACGATATACGATTTACTATTGCCGGAACGGTGGCAATGACGGTTTCGCGAAAATCCATGAATTTGAAGGCGCCGTTTGATACATCTTCATCGGTCATTTTTGCCAGAACTTTTTGAGCATTTGGCCCGGCGATGGAAAGGCCGGTCAGCCCCAGATCAATGTTGCGAAGGTGCACGGAACCGTCTTTTGGCAAGTGCTGCTCGAACCAGCGCATATGATAAATTTGCGCCTGGCTGGAACCCCACATCAAAAACCGCTCATTGCCTTTGTTTGGCCCTGTGGGGTCAATTCCTGCGCAGGCGATGGTAAAGTCACCGTTTATTTTGCCTTCCTGGGTGACCATTGAGGTCAGGGCCATTCGGCCCTGTTTGGGAATGAAATTAGTCATGATTTCATTCAACCATTCGCGAGCACCGGGGCCGGTGATTTCATATTTTGCGAAGTTGGAAATTTCTGTCACACCGACATTTTCACGGCAGTTCATAACCTCGGCTTTTACGTGTTCGAAATCGTTGGAGCGGTGGAAGGAAAATATATCTTCTGGCTCTACTCCTTTTGGCGCGTACCAAAGCGGAGTTTCCAGCCCCCACGAATCTCCCATAACCGCACCATTGGCTATGTGAATATCATAAAGCGGGGTGGTTTGATGGGGGCGTGCTGCGGGCAGTTCTTCGTTGGGGAACCGAATTCTGAAGCGGCGGGAATAGTTTTCGCGCACTTTGGCATTTGTATAATCGCGGGTGATCTGGGGACCAAACCGGGTAACGTCCATCCCCCAGACATCATGGCCCGGATCGCCATTTACCATCCATTCAGAAAGCACCAGGCCAACGCCTCCGCCTTGGGAGAACCCGGCCATTACCGCGCAGGCCGACCAGTAATTAGGAATACCCCGCACCGGGCCGACAAGCGGGTTGCCATCGGGCGAAAATGTGAATGGGCCATTGACGATTTTACGAATGCCGGCATTTTCAAAACAAGGAAAATGCTTAAATCCAACTTCCAGTGATGGGGAAATACGGTCGAGATCTGGTTGCAATAATTCCTGAGCGAAATCCCAGGGTGTGTCTTTGGGAGACCAGGGGGTGGCGGCTTTTTCATAGGTGCCGAGCAACATGCCGTCGCGTTCCTGACGGATGTAGTTCACCGGAGAAGTCAATGGCATGTATAACCTCTTTGCCGGTTTGGGCGTTGATTTCTGCAACTTCTGGCAAAGCTTCGGTGAGCAGGTAATGGTGTTCCATCGCCAAAACAGGCAGTTCCACCCCGACCATGCGGCCCACTTCACGGGCCCACAATCCCCCGGCATTGACCACGTGGTCGGCGGTGATTGTGCCCTTGCTGGTGGAGATTACCCAGTGGGATTTTGCCTCATCCCAGTTCAGCTCTTCCACCTTGCATTGCAACTCAATTTCTGCGCCGCCAATTTTGGCGGATTTGGCATAGGCATTTGTGGTTCCGTAGGGATCAAGATGACCTTCGATGGCATCATACATCGCACCAACAAAATATTGCGGGTCAAACAGTGGCATCAGTTCGTGGGCTTCTT
>QILU01000130.1 GCA_003233475.1 Ahrensia sp. | reverse complement strand
GCCGCGACAGGAATACTGGAGAAAATGATGATTACCCGCAGAAAAACGCTCTTTGGAACACTTGCGGTTATGTCATTGGCCGCAATTACTGCTGTTACCGGCGACGCTGTTGCCCAATCAAAGGTTTATTCCAGTTCATCCGAAGGTGTTGCAATCAACGGCTATGATCCTGTTGCCTATTTCACCATGAGCAAACCCGTTAGTGGCAACGCCAAATATTCAACGAAATGGAATGATGCCATCTGGTATTTCTCCAGCGAAAAGAATAAATCCAAATTTGTGGCATCTCCGGAGAAGTACGCACCGCAATATGGTGGCTATTGCGCCTATGCGGTGAGCCTGGGGTCAACAGCCTCCACGGTTCCTGAGGCTTGGACGATCGTTGATGGCAAGCTTTATCTGAACTATTCACTCAGTGTCCGCAGCGGCTGGCAAAGCGATACGCAAGGCAATATTACGAAGGCTGATAAGAATTGGCCCGGCGTGTTGAATTAGGCCCAAAACCAGCCAGTCGTCCTCTGCACTTCTTCCGACATTCTATCCCGCAACGAGACAACCAAGGTTCTCGGGTCACAAGAAAAGTCCAGTAAACTCTTCAAATACAATTGGTTATAGTATTTCTTATATATTTTAGATACACAAATAAGTTCCATAATATATCTTATGCGACAATTGTATTTAGGGGCATCGCCGACAAATATGTGACCGTGTACGATTATCCGGACGGCTTTGCCTGGAGATCATGTATGGTGGAGCCACCCTGCCCTATAGAATCTTCGACAAACTAAGATCAGTTAACCGCTATAAATCGGTTGAATTGGTTGATGCCAGTATTTTGCCAACCGTATCAAATTCCACTATTGGCTTCCAATTTCGATTTACGCCTAAATACGAACTTTCGTCGTATTCCAGTAGTCCAATTATTGTTTCTGCAACAATGCGTGCACCAACTGGACCCAAACCTTCGCCAGTGTCAAAGACGCCGACAGTGGTTTCACGCCCGATAATTTCAGCTTCAGCAAGAATATAGAACCACAATGGAATGCCTTGGGAGATTTTACCATCACTGGCTTCGCTCACCAATTCTAGAACCCGGTTCACTTCTGCTTCAGGGCGATTCATATGGGCTGCAACTATATCCCCGCCAGGTAACAGAAAACTGTTTCCACGCAATAAATTGCGCGTTGCAAGAGATGCTTCGTCATCGTCTCCGACAAAAGGCAAATTCAGTAGGATAGAGGCCAACTTCGTATCCATTTTGTCAGCCATTTGAACAATACGGCCATTATCATTATCAAACAGCTCATGCCAGTCCACAATGGCGCGGCGATCCAAGAGAGGTGAAAAGGCATCGCCCAAAATGTCGCCAAAGAGAGCAAAACTGCTTTCACCCTTTTGTACTTGAATTTTGCCCGGAACCATAGAATGCCCAAACCGATAGGCGGCTACAGAAAACTCAACTGGAATATATGGTATTCCATCGCAATAAAATTTGCGCCCGGATGCTAAGATATCGTCAATGACGGCTCCGCCACAAATAGCTTTCAAGAAATCGTTTACGACCACCCACTGGTATTGCCAACAGGTCTGTTGTTGGGCCGCTTCTCGTAATTCTCCGCCCTCCAATCCATCAGCGTGTAGCCGATCGCACATATTATTGTAAAATCGGATCATGGCCAACTGAATTTGGCTGATAATACGGTTTTCATCGTTCCGATGATCGCCGATAATTGCCCGCGTATTTACAGACCGCAACAAATCATTACGCGCCGTTTCTGAACTTGGGTCTTGATCTTCACCTGTAAGTAACTTCACATCCGCAAAAGTCCCTTCACTTTGGTACATGAAGCCAGCGGTTTCGTGATTTGGGCCAAAGATACAATCCAGATCCAGCGTAGGAGTGCGTGAGTTGCCAATTGCATTCGCAGAATTCACCCGATCGAAGGATGAGAACACATCCAGCGTAATATCGTGATCAACAAATTGACCAAAGAACACATGCCCAACGGGTACCGACTGGGTGCGATTAGTTGTGTTATTGTCATCCATTGGACCTCCAACGACCCCAAGGTTTGCAAGAATTTCGGGAGATATATAGGCTGGTGGTAATTCACCAAACATTCGGCCAAACCGATTTGTGTGCTTAGATAACAATACCGCTCAATTCCGGTTAATGATTTAATTCCGTGACGGTCCATTAGGTTTCTCCCTTAAAAATGTTGTAAATAGGGGCATGCCTAGAGCGTATCGATCCTTGACGGAACGGCTCTATATTCTTTTCGCTCACGGCTATTTGGGACTTCACCCAAGCCTGTATGGCGCAATAGCGCCAAGCTGCTTTTTGCATGTTTCCGAAAAAGAATAACATGCTCTAGCTGAGAGGGGCTTCTCTGAGTTAGGTTAGTGAAATTTTGCACTTTTTCAAGTAAAAATGATTATAACACTACACGATTTCTTTCAGAAACAAATAAAAGGTGTGTTTTGGCAACCCTTTGAAATTTACCATCGTATTTACTATTCTCCTGAACCCTTCTATACCATTAATATTGCATCTTTAATTATCCAGAGGCGTTACATTTCTATTTTTTTATAACTATATGATATGCAAAAGCAAAATAGGTGTTTCTGGCGGCCTATGATGGCTATCTGATAGATTTCGCTGCGTGAGCTGCTTCCGACAATCAAAACAATCAGTTCGGTGTCGTGCAGCTTATATAGAATGTGAAAATCTCCGACACGATACCCAAAAAAGAACCGAGTTCTGATCCTTTCAGAGGTTTGTCCAACTGGTGTGGCCGTTGACCGCTCCGCATTATTTGAAGAGATTGGTGACGTATGCGTCTTTCTCCCCGCAGATAAATCCACCTATATCAACGGACAAAACATTCTCGCAGATGGCGGTATGAACAAGTGCGGTAGGGGTAAATTCTCACGAGGTAGATTTCAACCTGCCAATTTAGTGATCGCCCACCAACTGAACCCAGCAACGATAATCCACCCGACGATCATCCCCGTCCAAAGTGTGAGCGCGTATTTGCGTTTGGTTTTTTCGCTGCTGTCCACCCCATTGGCTAAATCTCTAAACAGGAATATGGAGGGCAATATTCCCAACGGAATTCCCAACATGCCGGTTATAATCGAGGCAAATATTTTTGTTATGACGAAGAAACTCATGGAATCCCAATTATATACAAAAGCGGGGGCAATGTTGGATTGCCCCCTGCCCTTTTTTTACCTTCATCGCAACGGCGGAAATGTCGATAAACTCAGGGCGGGAAAAACGATTGTTCCCCGCCCGATATATCTTATTTCTGCAACTTGTCATCCACACCTTTGATGTAGAAATCCATGCCCAGAAGCGCGCCAATCTCAGCTTTTTCACCGGCTTTCAGCCAAACCGTACCGTCTTGCTTGGTAATCGGGCCGGTAAAAGGTTCGAATGATCCGTCTTTAATGGCTGCAGCAGTTTTGGTGGCCATAGCAGCAACGTCGTCCGGCATATTGGTGTAGGGAGCCATGACAACATCGCCAGTGTCCATTCCGCGCCATCCATCGGACTGAGTCCAAGTGCCATCCATCACAGCTTTCACTCGCTCGATATAATAGGGAGCCCAGTCATCGATGATGGAGGTGAGTTGTGTTTTGGGGCCGAACTTGATCATGTCTGAAGCTTGACCAAAAGCTTTAATCCCACGTTCAGCGGCAACCTGCAACGGTGCGGTTGAATCAGTGTGTTGGGTTATAATATCGACACCCTGGTCAATCAGCGCCTTTGCGGCATCAGCTTCTTTTGGCGGATCAAACCAGGTGGAAATCCAGACAACTTTCAATTTGAAATCCGGGTTTATTGACTGCGCTCCAAGGGTAAACGAATTGATACCGCGAATAACCTCTGGAATTGGGAAAGACGCGATGTAACCTGCAACGCCTGTTTTGGACATTCTGGCTGCAATTTGCCCCTGCACATAACGGCCCTGATAGAATTTTGAAGAGTAGGTCGAAACATTTGGGTACTCGCGCTTATAGCCGGTTGCGTGTTCAAATTTAACATCCGGATATTTTGCTGCAGCTTTGTTTGTCGGGTCCATATAGCCGAAGGACGTTGTGAAAATGATGTTACAACCGGAGCGGGCGAATCCCTCAATCGAGCGTTGAGCTTCAGCAGATTCTGGAACATTTTCCAAATATACCGTCTCAACCTTATCGCCAAATGCAGCTTCAACAGCTAAACGGCCCTGGTCATGTTGATAGGTCCAGCCGAAATCGCCTGTTGGGCCAATGTAAATAAAGCAGGCTTTTGTTACTCCATGGCTGCTAGCAAACGCCTGTCCTGAAAACAGAACCGCGGCGGATGCGGCCAGTGCGAATAGTGTCTTTTTCATAGTTTTCTTCCCTGTTGTTGGGTTTGATACCCGTAAAATTCCCCTTGTTTCGGGGAAAATTGATGAATTATCGATCCGGCACGAAGGGCTGCCCCAATGCTGCCGGAGTTATCATTGTGAGGCGTCGATTACGTGCAATCAAGACCAAAACAATTATTGTTGCCAAATACGGCATTGACGTAAGGAGTTGTGCCGGAATGAGAACCCCGTTCGCCTGGGCATGAAATTGAGCAATTGTCACCGCGCCAAACAAATAAGCACCAATCAGCAATCGGCCCGGCCGCCACGAGGCAAACACCACCAGCGCCAGCGCTATCCACCCCCTGCCCGCGGTCATGCCCTCCACCCATTGGGGCACATAAACAAGCGAAAGGTGAGCCCCCGCCAACCCGGCGCAGGCACCGCCAAACATCACCGCCAGATAACGGATTTTAATGACATTAATCCCCAGCGCATGGGCCGAGGTATGGCTGTCCCCAACCGAGCGCAACATAAGTCCGGCGCGGGTTTTGAATAGAAAATATGCCACCCCAAACACTAGAAAGATCGATGTATAAAACAACAAATCCTGCCCGAATATGGGTTTTCCAACAATGGGCAAATCGCTCAATATCGGAATATTGATGGGTTCCATTTTTATACCGGGACGGCCCACAAACCCCTCCCCTATCATCCCCGACAGGCCCAGGCCCAATATGGTGAGCGCCAGACCGGAAGCCACCTGATTGGCCACCAGGGTCAGGGTGAGAAAAGCGAAAATGAGCGAAAATAACGCCCCGACAACAGCAGCAGCCAACGCCCCCAGATACGGATCACCCGTTAATTGAGCGACGGAAAATCCGGAAACCGCCCCCATCACCATCATGCCTTCCACCCCAAGATTGAGAACCCCGGAGCGTTCCACCACCAGTTCTCCGGTCGCGGCCAAAAGCAACGGAGTGGAAGCCGCACAAACGGAAATGAAAATACTTATCCAGACGTCTATTGGCCAAATATCCATCAGATATTTCCTTTTACACTTGAGACAATTTTGATGCGGTAATGAATGAGCGTATCGCAGGCCAACACGAAAAACAGCAACAT
>QILU01000253.1 GCA_003233475.1 Ahrensia sp. | reverse complement strand
CATTTTTGAACAGTGAGAGAACCCAGCCCAAGGGTAAAATTTCAGTAACAGTGAAGGGAAGGATTTCCCGATTAACGGGTTTTGGCGGGCAGGCGCTATCGGAAGTCGAATTTAATTTAGTTCAAAAAGGGAAACGGGTGAGCAGAGCGTCCGTGCGCGCTATGGCGAAGGGAAACGCGCCGACAGTATTCAGCCTGACCCCCGTTGCAGGTGGTTTGCAATCTGAAATTTCAACCAGTAATGCCGGGTCGGTTTTGCGGTTTCTCAACCTCTACACAAAAATCCGGGGCGGAACATTAAACACCCTGTTGGTGCGCGATGATTCTCAAATATTTCGAGGAGATGTAACAGCCAGCAATTTCACATTATTGGGCGAGCCCAGGTTGGCAAAACTGCTGAGCAAGCCCCAAGTCACAAATGATTTTAGAAACGAGGAAGAAATTATTGCCAAGCTGCGTACCATAAAAACCGATAATGTAAAAATAGACAATCTGTTGATGAATGTGGAAAAAGGGCGCGGGTTCTTAAATATCAATAGAGGCAGGCTAACTGGTGGAGATGCCAGCGCTGCTTTTAGTGGGAGGGTGTATGACAAGAACAATAGAATGAACATCAAGGGCACATATTTGCCCGGGCGGGCGTTGAACAGATTTGTATCTAAAATACCGCTAATCGGTCTCGCCTTTGGCAAGGGCAAAGTGAACGGCCTGCTGGGCATCACTTTCAAATTAACCGGCGTCTATGGAAATCCACGAATTTCGGTCAACCCGCTTTCAATCATTGCACCGGGTGTTTTCAGGCAGATTTTTAAGTTTTAATCAGGCTTCACCAGTACATTCTTCTTTTTTCCAAACGAAAGTTTGATTGCTCCATCGATCAGTAGAGATGTGTCGATCATCATGCGCTCGTCAGACACCGATTGATCATTCACCTTAACTGCTCCACTTTTGACATGACGCCTGGCTTCCCCGTTGGAACCTGCCAGACCAGCCGCGACCAACAGTCCAAGCAACCCTGCGCCCGCTTCAATATCGGCAGCAGGCACCGTAATGCTCGGCAGATTTGCGGAAGTTGTGCCCTCTTCAAATGTCTTGCGTGCTGTTTCAGCAGCTTCCGTTGCCGCCGCTTTGCCGTGAACCAGTCCTGTAACTTCCGTTGCCAGAATTTTCTTAGCCTCATTCAATTCAGCGCCTTCAAGGGCTTCAAGTCTGGCAATTTCAGTAAGGGGCAGGGTGGTGAACAGCTTTAGGAATTTGCCAACGTCCGCGTCTTCCGAATTTCGCCAGTATTGCCAGAAATCGAAAACCGGCAGCATGGCCGGATTGAGCCAAACGGCACCATCAGCAGACTTCCCCATTTTTGCCCCCGAAGCGGTGGTCAGCAAAGGCGTGGTGAGCGCGTAGAGTTGTTCGCAACCGGAACGACGGCCGAGATCAATACCGGAGAGGATATTGCCCCATTGATCGGAACCGCCCAATTGCAGGCGGCAGTCATAGCGGCGGTTGAGTTCAACATAATCATAGGCCTGTAGGCACATGTAGTTGAATTCGAGGAACGATAGATGTTGTTCCCGATCAAGGCGGTTCTTGACTGAATCCCGCGCCAACATGGCATTCACAGAGATATGGCGACCATAGTCGCGCAAAAACTCCACATAGTTCAGTTGCAACAGCCAGTCGGCGTTATCGGCCATGACCGCGCCTTTTTCAGAATCACTGAAATCCAAAAAGGGTTCAAAGCACGCTTTGATTTGATCTTTGTTTTCTTCAATGATCTCAGCGCTCATCAATTGGCGTGATTCATCCTTACCGGATGGGTCTCCCACCATCGAGGTGCCGCCCCCCATGAGAACAACAGGGCGGTGGCCCGTTTGTTGGAACCAGTAGAGCAGCATGATTTGAGTCATCGAACCCACGTGCAGGCTTTTGGCGGTAGCATCAAAACCAATATAGGCAGAAACGGTTTCCTTCGCTAAAAGGTCATCAAGCCCGGATTCGTCTGAAATCTGGTGGATGAACCCCCGTTCTTGAAGGGTTTGAAGGAATTCTGATTTGAAGGTCGCCATGATTGTTCGCCGATATACCACCAAGCTACACGATAATTCACGCCTTCTTGCGAGATAATTTTGGTAAGCGACAAAATGAAAACAGCAATAGGTTTGATGAGCGGCACGTCAATGGATGGAATTGATGTGGCGCTGGTGCGTACCGATGGGCTGAAAGCGGTTGAATTCGGCCCGACCCTGGCGCTCGATTATCCGGTGCAACTGAGAAGAAAGATCGAAGCGGGGCTGGAAGATGCCAAGCAGATTAAGGAGAGGGGGCAACGTCCCGGCGGCCTCGCGAATTTAGAACAGGAGGTAACCGAAGCCCATATTGATGTACTTAAAGTTTTCCTTAAAGAAAATTCTCTAACTACAAACAAAATAGACCTAATCGGCTTTCACGGGCAAACCGTTTTACACCGCCCTGAACAAGCACTCACCGTGCAATTGGGGGACGGATCACGGCTCGCTAAGGCCAGCGGTATTGATGTTGTCTACGACATGCGAGCCAACGATATGCGGGCTGGCGGACAGGGCGCCCCACTGGTTCCCGTGTTCCATCAGGCCATCGCAGGGAACCTTGAATGCGAAACACCCGTATGCTTTGTAAACATTGGCGGAATTTCTAACATTACTTACGTGCACGAAAACGAACTGATTGCCTTTGATTGCGGTCCGGGAAACGTGCTGCTCGACCAATGGGTGCAACAGGAAGGCGGAATTCCCTATGATCAGGGCGGCAATATTGCCTCAGAAGGCAGCATCCACCAGGGAATCGTTGATCGCACTATGCAAGCAGCGTTTTTTAACAAAAAAGGCCCAAAATCCCTGGATAGAAATGACTTCCCACCGCTTGCAACCGGAGCCGCCGAATTATCCGACGGGGCACGCACCCTGGCAAGAATAACCGCCCTGTCGATCATCCGCTCAACGGAACACCTGCCAATAAACGTTCCACCCAAAACATGGATCATCTGCGGTGGAGGGCGGTTAAACCGAACCATAATGGATGATCTGACCAAACTGGCAAAAGCCCAGGGCGGCAAGGTACTGAGCGCCGAAGATGTGGATATGCAAGGGGATATGCTGGAAGCACAAGCCTTCGCCTATCTCGCTGTGCGAAGCCAAGCGGGGCTGCCCCTAACATTCCCAACCACCACCGGCTGCAAACAGCCGACGAGCGGGGGTGTGTTGGCGCGTCATGGGGCTGACAAATGAAAGTATGTGATGATGGGGGTTGGTTAGCATTTCTAAAAACAAGGGGCTGACATAGATAACAGAAAAAGGTTATTTGTGTCAGTTCTTTTTAAGCGATGAATCGTCATATTTTCAACAATCTGAACAAAAGTGGAAAAAACCATAGTTGCTGATCCCACATTGGAGACTACCGTCATGAAAACCGTTTTTCAAATTGTACTTTGGGTGGCCATTTCCATTCCAGTGTTGTTGTCGAAAGCTCATAGTTCCTCACCAGATCGCCTAATTTACCCAATGCCAAAGGGAATCGCTATTACTATATCAACAAAAGTGAATCTGGAGATTTCCAGGAAAGAAAAAGATCAAATTCAGGTTATTGTAGAAAATGTTATTTTCAAACAAATTGAAGAAAAAATACGCTCTTTAGAACCAAAGATATTGGTTAAAAAACAGCATTTCAAATGGGAGGACAATGATATTCAAAGGCACGAAATATTACATAATTCATTTCGTGTTACTATATGTTGTAATAACAATAAATTAGTAGTTGTTGCATTAACAAGTGCTTACCGTAGAGAAAAGAGAAATCAATCAATCGTTGGTAATTTTTCGACATTTAGTCAGCACTATTTTAGTCGACAATACCCGAAAGCATTTCTTGTTGAGAGAGATTTTTCAAAGTCAAACCTAAAGCTTCGCAGCAATGTGGAGATTTTGTTGAAGGAAATATTATTTAATGGAATTGTATATTCTAGAATTCTAACTAATCAGGAATAGAAAATATGGCGATTACTGTCTCTGAAGCTATTGATATAAAGAAATTGCAGAATTGGTCTGAGAGTTCAACTCTAAATTACTCCCATAAATCAATTTCTTGCCAATCGCCTCGTCACGATCTTGATGTGAGCGATCAGCAGCCAGCTTTCTGCTGAGTGGATTGATTTCTCTCCTTCCTTCGCCAATCTGCGGCGCCTGCCCAGCTGAATAGCCCCTAGAATTGTAGACACCTTGTCCCTAAAAAATGAGGCAAGGAGACTAACATGAGTAATTCTAAATTCAGTGACGATTTTAAACATGATGCTGTTCATCAAATCACCAAGCGAGGATATTCTGTAGCGGATGTTTCGCGGC
>QILU01000123.1 GCA_003233475.1 Ahrensia sp. | reverse complement strand
ATTAAGCCGCTTTTTGCAGCAATTGCTTCAATTGGGTGGGTAATTTTCCTGTTTCTTCCTGGAGAAACTGAAGCAGCGCAATTTCATTTTCATGCATAAAATCGTCAGCAACGATTCGCTCGATCACCCATTGCACTTCTTTTGTGGTTAGAACGGCGGCAGCCTTGCCTTCACGAGCCAGTTTCGCGTTATTATTGGCATAAGCCTCCTCAGTGAGTGCAGAGCCTTCGCGAATATCCTTGTAGACTGAACGCAGGCTGTTCACGAGTTTTTCAATTAACCCCTCGCCCTGGAACCACTTATCCTGTTGTAAGGCCGCTTGCCTGTTGGGCACCACGTTCCCAAGTGTAGTTAGCAAATAATTGGCGACGCCTCTAACGAAGAAAAATGACCAGGTCGGATCGTTTTCCTTATCAATGGTTTGGTCGTTGAGATCGAACAAAAATTCGGCCTCTGCTTTGGTAACAGCCAGTCCGCCATCACCGCCAAAACCGAACATTAAGCGCCGAATAAGCTCCACGTCTGAACGGCAAATAATTTTTTCACCCTTGTTCCTGCGGCTGTTCACCGGGCCCTGATTTTTCATAATAGCCTGAGAGACCTGACTAAGCGCAAATATCATCAATGATTCCGGCGAGGATTTTGCGTGTTCAAGAATTTTTACCAGCGCTTCAAGTTGCTCCGCACTGTTGATAAACCCGTCACCTTCGAAGCTTTTTATCAACCATTTGGCGTTTTCTTCACTGATTACACCACTTGGTTCGGCCTGATGCACGATGTAATCGACAAATGCCTCAACAAAGAAATGCGACCATTCAATAGATTTTTCCTTCGCAGAGTGATCAAGCTGCAAAAGCATTTGTGCTTCATCGCGGCCAACTATCTGGTCTTGAAATACTTCACCACGCAAATGATTCACGTTCTGCGCCGTGATCCGGCCGCTTTGCGCGATATCTTCTAGCTTTTTCGGGAGCTTAATTTCGCCCATACCATCGCCCATTCTAGTGGCCTTTACGTTGGTCAATTCTTAAATAAATTAATTGATACAAATTTACATTCTACAAAAAGATTTGGTTAACATCCGCTAAACCAGAGCTGCTCTTTTCCTCTTGCCTTCCCCCGACACACCTTGCAAAATTGCGCACAACACAAGTGAATCGCGAGAATGAGTATTATGGATGTAAAAGCAGCTGTTGCCTTTGAGGCTGGGAACCCCCTTAAAGCCGGGGAAGTTCTGGTTGAAATAAAAGCCACCGGGATTTGCCATACCGACGAATTTACCCGATCGGGTGCCGACCCGGAGGGAATATTTCCGGCAATACTGGGCCACGAAGGGGCTGGTGTTGTTGTTGATATTGGCGCAGGCGTTACGTCCTTGAAAAAAGGCGACCACGTTATTCCGCTTTATACGGCTGAATGTCGGGAGTGCGAATACTGCCTCAATCCAAAAACCAACCTGTGCCAGGCCGTGCGCGCAACCCAGGGGCAAGGCTTGATGCCCGATGGCAGCAGTCGTTTTTCCCATAATGGCAAGCCGATCATGCACTATATGGGCTGCTCTACCTTCGCCAATTTTACAGTGATTCCGGAGATTGCACTGGCCAAAGTGCGCAAAGACGCCCCGTTCGCTTCCATCTGCTACATCGGTTGCGGTGTTACCACCGGCATTGGTGCAGTGATAAACACTGCCAAGGCTGAATATGGTTGCAACGCCGTTGTGTTTGGTTTGGGGGGAATTGGGCTGAATGTTATCCAAGGCTTGCGGATGATAGGTGCCAATAAGATTGTCGGGGTCGATCTGAACGACGACAAGAAACAATGGGGCGAGAAATTCGGCATGACTGATTTTCTTAACCCCAAGGGAATGAGCAATGACGAACAGGTGGAAGCACTGGTTGAAATGACCGGCGGTGGCGCGGATTATTCTTTTGAGTGTATTGGCAATGTGAATGTGATGCGCACAGCCCTTGAATGCACCCATAAGGGTTGGGGCGAATCCATTATTATCGGCGTTGCCGGTGCAGGCCAGGAAATATCCACCCGCCCGTTCCAACTGGTCACAGGCCGCTCCTGGCGCGGCACCGCGTTTGGCGGAGCACGGGGGCGCACTGACGTTCCCAAAATTGTTGATCTTTATATGGAAGGGAAAATTCAGATCGACCCGATGATCACCCACAAATTACCGCTGGAAGACATTAACAAGGCTTTTGATCTGATGCATTCAGGGGACTCCATTCGTTCCATAGTGGAGTTTTAAGAGCGTTGAATATTCGGCAATTAATTCGACAGGCGAGTATAGCCACCCTGACATCGCTTACAGTCTTGTGGGGTGCAACCAGCAGCTCATTCGGGCAAACGGTACTACCCGTTGCACCTCAATCACCCCCTGCCCCGCAATCACCCGTTGTTCCGCCTTCACCAGCTGCTCCGCCTTCAAATGAAACGCCCGAAACAGAAGAACTCACGCAAGAGCAAATAAAGACTGCTGAAGAGCTGGCTGAACTGGACGCAATGCTGCTGGGCCCCTGGGCATTCTTGACTGACGATGGGCAGGGGAAACCAACCAAAGAACTTTTAGAGAAAGCAATTTCGGGGTGCCTTAGCGCGCCTAAATTTGAACGACTGGATATTGAACCGGGTGCGGCACGAAAACTGCCGAAGGTGGAAAATTTGCGTGGGGATATTATCTATTTCCGTACCAACAAAGGGTTGCAGCGATTTGAAACCAAACCAGGGCGAATGATTTTGCTGAGCGAACATCGCAAATTGGATAGGGCCGGGAGAACAATCTGGGCGGTTCGCGGCAGGGCAAATGGCTTCACCTTGCGTTTTTCCGATACCCGTAATCGGGGCGGGAAAGGCCAATTCATGTTGGAGAACGATACTCTATATTTGCGCTGCAGAATTTCGCCAGACGTAACACCGACGGCTGAGAATTAATGCGCATATTCATTGATGCGGACGCCTGCCCGGTTAAGGACGAAACCCTGAAGGTTGCCCAGCGCTATTCCATTCCCGTTTCCATCGTCTCCAACGGCGGCATGCGCCCATCAAATGATCCGCTTATTACCACAATTGTGGTTTCGGCCGGGCCGGATGTTGCGGATGACTGGATTGCTGATGAAGCCGAGAGTGGCGATATTGTTATTACAGCGGATATTCCCCTTGCTGCACGGCTGCTCGAAAAACAGGTTCACCCGCTGGGGCCGACCGGACGGGTGTTCACTCAGGAGACAATTGGAATGGCGCTGGCCATGCGTCAATTGAAACAGGACGTGCGCGAATCCACCCAGACCCAAACCAGAAACCGCAGCTTTCAGGCCAAAGACCGCTCCAATTTTTTGCAAGCCTTGGATCGGCTGGTGGTGACACAAAGAAATTCGAAAGGATAAGCGCAATGGAAACGATATCAACAGCTACTGTATTTGGGGGAACGCAGGGCGTATATTCCCATCATTCAAGTTCCTGCAAATGCGACATGACTTTCGCGGTTTACATGCCACCCCAGGCGGCAAACGGCCCGGT
>QILU01000066.1 GCA_003233475.1 Ahrensia sp. | reverse complement strand
CTCATCGCACCGTTTTACCAGACGATACAACAAGAGCCGGGCCTGATGAAATGACGATTGGTGATCGGCCACGTCCCCGTTTCATCAGGCGAGGGTATTATGGGGGAGGTTTTTGGGGCGGGGATAAGTTTTTTGAAAAAAGATTCTCCACAAATAAATTTGTCATCCTCGCGACAGCGGGGATCCATGGTGAGGTAAATTCTGAAGTTTGTTTGTCCCTGTGTTTGGCGTCTATTGTGCCCACCCATTACAACCGAACTCGTTGAGGAATGGATTCCCGCTGTGGCGGGAATGACAAAAATTGGGTTAAGAGAAATACTCAAAATATGAATGTTTTACCACACTCTTTTCTTCTCTCCCCCAAAACAATGGAGGGTGAGGGCAGGGGAGAAGTTAGCTTGATTTCTCGCTTTGAGACTTCCGGCATTTGACATTTGATAACCACTTGATCAAATTTCATGAATGGGAATTTCCGGAAAAAATGCATTGGTCACCGCAACAGGCAAAGCTGAAAATAAAGTTGAAGTGGCGATTATCGGTGGCGGGCTGGCCGGTTTGAATGCGGCTTTACATCTTCACCGCCAAGGGGTGGGGTTTCAGGTATTTGAGGCTGCGGACCGATTGGGCGGGCGAATTGCCTCAGAATTTGACCAACAATCTGGCCGATATTTAGGGGATTTGGGCCCGACATGGGTTTGGCCTGCGTATCAGCGTGATGTTCGCCGTGCATTGGCAGATCTGGATCTGACAACGTTTTCTCAATTTGAGGATGGAAATGCTGTTTTGGATTTATACCCTGACAGGCCCCCGGAACATCAGCCTTTCCCGGGACAACATGGCATTGCCCGCATTCAGGGTGGGCCCCAGGCAATTATTGATGCGCTTGTTTCCCAAACTGCCGCTTGATCAGCTCTGCACCAGTTGGCCAGTTCGCGAAATTATTAAAAATAAACAGGGGTTCGAGATTTGTTGTCGTGACACCGCAATTCCAAATACCGTTGCAAATTTTATTGTCATCGCGGCACCTCTAAGGTTGGTTGCGCAAACGATCGAGCTGAATGGATTGCTTGATGAAGAAGTTATTTCCGCCATGCACAACACCCCGACCTGGATGGCAACCCAGGCCAAAGTTCTGATTGGTTATGGGAGTCCATTTTGGAGGGAGAGCGGGTTGTCCGGGCGCGTTGTCAGCCAGGTCGGCCCCATGGTTGAAATTCACGACCATTGTGGCGAAGATGGCGACCCGGCGTCACTGTTTGGATTTATTGGCTGGTCGGCCGAACAACGTAAAAACAACAATTTAAGATCGGCAATTGAGGCGCAACTCCTTCGATGTTTTGGAAAGCAATCCGCAGCCCACACCCATATTACAATTAGAGACTGGGCAAAGGATCAAAATATCTGTTCAAGCCGTGATCTTGCGGAAACCCCTACCCATCCGGAGGTAATCAGTGATTTATTGAGTTGAGGCAGGGGTTTTGCAATAACAAGATGTATTTTGCGACGGCAGAAACCGCGACTGTAAGTCCGGGCCTGATTGACGGGGCTTTTGAAGCAGGCGAACGGGCCGCTGCTCAAATATTATCGGCCATCACAGACTAATTCAGTTTTTCCAATTCTCATCCCTTGCGTGAATTTACCATTCCTATTTCGCGCATCTGCACCTTTGCTTTCGGGGCAAGCAGGCTGCTGATACTGGCTTCCAGGGGCAACTCATCGCTGCCGGTGCGTTGGGCTGCCATCATTACTTCGCTTAAGGAAGCCGAGGTTTTTTGCAGGGCGTGAATTGCATTTTTACCGGCCATGAAATTGCCCAGCATCAGAGCCGCCGCCAGATCGCCCAGCCCGTTTAGTGGCCCGTCGAAATTTCGATGTTCAGCCAGATGGGCTTTGTTTTCATGCAACAACAGGTTTGCAATATGGCCGCGCATCATAGCACTGGCGGAAGTGGCCAGTACGGTTTTCACTTCCAGACTTTGGGCTGCATCCAGCAGTTGTTCATTGCTGGTCGGCATATCGCACCCCGCCAGCCAGCCCATTTCAAACGGATTGGGGGTGGTGAGATCGGCCCTCGGCAACAACTGATCGCGGATCCCGTTGGCTTGTTTTTCAGGCACATAAAGCCTGCCTGTCTGGCCTTTTTCCGCATCCCCTAACACCGGATCAAGGGCATAAATGGCCTTGCTGTTTTGCTCTTTCACCGCGTCCACCAGTTTGGCCACGGCGGAAACCTGTTCCGGGCCTCCCAGATAACCGGAGAGCACGGCACCCACTTCTTTTAACATGGGGGAGGAGCTCAGATTTTCCAGCAGTTTGTTAAACTCGGAATTTGGCGGCACGATGCGTTCTGCACGCCCGTGACCCGGATGCCACGGCAAAATAATTGTCGGCACCAGCCAGACCGGAAAGCCCAATACCTCCAGCGCAAACCCGGCAGCACGGTTGCCCACAGTCCCGCGCACCACATGGCTGGATATGACGATTATCGCTGGTTTTTTGTTGATAGTGTTCATTTGCCGGATCAAATAAATCTTGTCTGATGTGCCGAGCCTATCCTAGTAAAGAGCCGTCTAATACCCTATTATCCGGTAATAATCTGAACATTGGTGAATCGCCTTATGACCCTCATATTTCCCCATTTCCGCTTTTCTTTCGCCCTTATAAATCGAATATTGTTACTCGGATTGGTGGGGGTTTTTCTTTCCGCATGCGGGATTAACAACATCCCGACCTTTGAGGAGAATGCCAAAGCCAAGTGGTCGCAGGTGCTGAACCAGTACAAACGCCGCAACGATCTGATACCCAATCTGGTGGAAACGGTGAAAGGATTTGCGGCGCAGGAAAAAGATGTTCTTACCTCGGTGGTGGAAGCCCGGGCCAAAGCTTCCAGCATCCAAGTCACCCCGGAAATGCTGAGCAACCCTGATTTGGTGAAAAGCTTCATGGAAAATCAGGATAAATTATCCGGCGCGCTTTCGCGGCTGCTGGTGACGGTGGAACGCTATCCGGATATTAAATCCGGCGCTAATTTTCTCGCACTTCAATCTCAATTGGAGGGAAGTGAAAACCGTATCGGGGTTGCCCGCCGGGATTATATTGAGGCCGTGCGGCAGTATAACACCGAGTTGAAAACCATCCCCGGCCGCTGGTGGCGCAGCTTGATGTATTCCGAGAACGACCCCCTGGCCACCTTTGATATTGCACCGGAAGAAACGGTTACCCCCAAGGTGAATTTTGACAACTAAAATTTTATGACGGTTTTTTTGCCCCGATTGACTGTACTTGCTGCGGCTCTGTTTGGAGCCTTGCTGCTGCTTGTGTCGGCCTATGCCCAAACCGCAAAACCGGTGCCCGAACTCACCGGCCGGGTTGTGGATCTGGCGGGCATGGTAAACGCCGAGTGGCGACCAAAGCTGATTGCCCAACTGGAAGCCCATGAGCAAAAAACCGGTAACCAGGTGGTGGTGCTCACCATACCTTCCCTTAACGGGGAGGCGTTGGAGGATTACAGCCTGCGTGTGGCACGAAGCTGGGGTCTTGGACAAAAGGATTTGAACAACGGTGTGTTGTTCCTGATTGCCAGGGGTGACCGGAAAATGCGCATTGAGGTGGGCTACGGGGTGGAGGGCACCCTGACCGATGCAATTTCTTCTTTTATCATTCGTCAAACCGTGCGGCCATTGTTTAAGCAGGGGCTTTTTAACGGCGGGATTGTTGCCGGTACCGGGCAGATTATTGAAGTGCTGGAATCCGATCAGGCCGCGTTGGAAG
>QILU01000120.1 GCA_003233475.1 Ahrensia sp. | reverse complement strand
CGGGCGAAAGCGCAATTCGTACATATAGCCCACCGTGACATCGTTCAGCCCGTCACAAAGTGCTTCCATACGCTCAGTCACCAGCAATTCCTGGTCACCAGTGGGGAAAAGCCTGCCCCCGCTTTTGCGGTCCAGATAGCGGGTGATCGAGCGGCTGTCATAAATGCCGGTGCCATCATCCAGCACCAGGCACGGAATTTTGGAAAGCGGGTTGGCCGCATCCAATTGCGCATCACCATTTGCGGCGTCCACTGAAACCATTTCAAGTTCGGTCCCGGCAAGTTTAGCCGCCATGGCAACTTTTGCAACGTAAGGCGACGGGGAGGCGGAAAGCAATTTCATGGAAAATTTTCCCTAATAGCGAAGAACACGGCAGGAGCCGTCATATTCATTCCAGCGGTCATAACCACCCAAGCAAAATTCAACATTAAATTTATTGCCCGCAAACCCCTGACCACCCTCGATGAGATAATACAAAGTTGGGTGCTTGCCATTGTTCAACTGGGCTTTAGCGCGGCAATATCGGCGCGGAATCTGGCTCACCCGTTCACCCTGAACCAGCCGTTCACGAACCCGGTTTATGTCTTCCAGAAAAAACCCCCGTTGCCATGTATTTTTTTCAGCCCAGTTAAACCGCTCCACAATTTTACCCAGCACTTTATCATCACCACATTGGGGAAATGTTTTATACTGAATATGAGGATCAATTTGACCGGCCTGAGCCATGGTGAGGGGGGAAAAGACAATCCCCCCGGCAAGCAACAATCGAGCAGCAAATCTGAACATGGTGAACCCTGAAAAGTATCAATACGCATTCCAAAGTGGGGCAGAGGCAGCATCGGGTCAAGCCGGGTAGCTGATTGAGCGGTGGAAATGTACTGATTTAGAGAGTGGATTGAGGGTTTTAACCTCCTCCTTGTGGGGAGGTCGAAGGCGATGCAATCGACTTCGGGTGGGGGTATGATGTGCTCTCGAAACACCGAATTTTTTTGCTGCCGTTCTACCCCCACCCGAACCTTGCTTACGCAAGCTTCGACCTCCCCACAAGGAGGAGGTGGGTTGAAATCTCTTACCGCCCAAACAGACCAGACAAGCCGGGCATCCGACTGAGCGGTGGAAAATCAATGGCGGAGTATGGAAGAGTGAGTGGTGGAGCAAACTGAAGCAGGTTGTTCGGGGGTTTTATTTTTGGAAAGCTAAGCGGCAGCTTGGAGCCCATAGTGACGGATTTGACCATGTCGCTGATAGAATGGTTTGATGGTTTGCTCGCAGTCAGAGGCCGTGTTGCGAAATGTTGTAGCCCTGCGATAGGCTTGTGCGATAAATGTTCTCGGCTTTATGAGCAGGAGCGGTGCACTTATGCACGGCTTGAGAGCTATATCCGGCGTTGGAAAAGCTGGGTCAGCGGCGGACTACCTGAAGCGAACAGATTTAAGCTTGAGTTACCGCCGTTGGAACCACTTCTGAACTGAGACCGAAAACTTGCTAAGGCCGGTGTGTCCCCGTTCGGGTCGCTAAGAAGGCCCGAAAGTACCACCGGGACCCGTGTATTCCACACCATACAAAATGGTTTTGCCATCTGTGGGAGCCTCTAAATCAATCTCAACCAGCCGGGGTTTCACATAAACGCGTTTGGCCGGTGATGAGAAAGGAAATACAGCATCATGGTGATCATCTTTTGACATGTTCAAACCTATCCAATCGTGAGAAAACCAACGAATAGTGAAGACGGTTAAAGGAGTCAATCACAAGGCGTAATGAACGCGAGGCCAGAAGGGGGATAGCTGGACAAATGGGCGTGTCGCAATCTCGACAGTGATCCCATTCGTAAATGGAACTTTGTCTCCATTGCAAAAATTCAACCTGGATTAAGCTGATAGTGAAAAAATCAGAGAAAACTAATCTAGAGCCGTGCCACTGCTATCCGGGGAAATTTATTGTTAGGGCTAAAAAGGTTAGGGTTGTCCGTCGTTTATGGTTAAATCAATCGATCAGGACTTAATTTTACAAGACTGCCTCCCACGTCCGTCATTCTCGAATTTGCTGAAAGCAAACTTCGGGAATCCATCTCTGAATTCAGGGGGTTTTGTTTAGCATTCTGGATCCCCGAAGCGCGCAAGCGCGTTCGAGGATGACGGATGTGGGTGGGTCGGGAGAGTAAAGATTGGAACGGGTCACAAATTCTTGAAATAAAGCCAATTCAGCTTCTAAAAATTTCCCCGGACAGCAGTGAGTCTTAAATGTTCAGCCAAAATGTTTTCGTTACGCAACAATTGATCTTATATGGGGGGGGTCGTTAAATCCATCAGACTTGGAAACTATCCTTTGGACAAGCCTTGTACTCGATATCCCGCACCTTCATCCACCCCCATAGTTTCCGCCAGCCAGGGCAGGATGATGTTTAGCTCGTTGCGCAGGGTGTAGGGTGGGTTGATGATTACCATGCCGCAGCCGTTTAACATGCCAATCGCGCGGGGTTCGCGGATGTATAGTTCGGCGTTCAGAAAATCCGGGAAACCAAGCCCTTTCAACGTTTCCAGCCATTCATCCGTATGGTCGCGCTTTTTGATCGGGTACCAAAGCGCAACCGTTCCCCCCATCCAGCGTTTGCGCAGTTTTTTGAGGGCGAGTATCATTCGGTCAAAATCTTTTCCATCCTCAAACGGCGGGTCGATGAGCATCAATCCCCGGCCCTCCTTCGGCGGGGTGTGGGCACCGGGTGCCAGCCAACCATCAAGATGAAGCACGCGGGTTTGATAATCATCGGCGAAATTTTTGGCCAGCACCGCATGGTCTTCTTCGTGGAGTTCATAAAGGGTGAGACGATCCTGCTTGCGCAACAGGTGTTTCGCCACCCTGGGAGAACCCGGATATTTGCCTTTGCCCGCATCGCGCACCGCATCCATCCAGGGGTCGATCAGCCGGGCAACTGGTTTGGGCGGCGAGCCGTCCAGTACTTTTTGCACGCCGAGCACCCACTCTTGTGTCTTCCCAGCCTCCTTAGCGGCCAGATCATAAACCCCAAGCCCCGCATGGGTATCATAAACCCGAAAAGCTTTGTCCTTGCCCTTCATATATTCCACCATGCGCGCCAAAATAATATGCTTAAACACATCAGCAAAACTTCCGGCATGGAAAGCGTGGCGGTAGTTCATGGGAAATTCCGGTTTGCGAAAGTGTTACGGCTTGCTAACAGTGTGGGACGCAAAGCGATAGGCAATTTGAGTCTTAAATCTGTTGGAGGATGCGAGTGAGCGAAGCCATTTCCATTATGCATTCAGCTTGCCCCCACGATTGCCCTTCCACCTGTGCGCTGGACGTGGAGGTGATTGGGGGCAATAGAATTGGCCGCCTGCGGGGCGCGAAGGACAATACCTATACGGATGGGGTGATCTGCGCCAAAGTCGCCCGCTATGCCGAGCGCATCCATCATCCCGACCGGTTGCTGAAACCGCGCCTGCGAAAAGGCGACAAAGGGGCGGGGCAGTGGGGTGATATATCGTGGGGCGATGCACTCGATTTAATCGCCGAGAAATTTGTCAAAGCCGAACAAAAGCACGGATCAGAATCCATCTGGCCTTATTTCTATGCCGGCACCATGGGGCTGGTGCAGCGCGATTCTATTGAGCGTCTTACGCATGCCAAAAATTATTCCAAAATGTTTGGCACATTTTGTGTCAACATGGCGTGGACCGGGTTTTCTGCAGGTGCCGGAAAACTTATGGGGCCGGACCCGCGCGAAATGGCGGTCTCTGATTGTGTGGTTATCTGGGGCACCAATGCGGTGTCGACGCAAATCAATGTCATGACCCACGCCATCAAGGCGCGCAAACAACGGGCTGCAAAAATTGTGGTGATTGATAACAGGCCGATTTGGCCTTGTGTCTGAAGCCTGGCACCGATGGCGCTTTGGCCTGCGCAGTGATGCATTGCCTGTTTCGCGACGGCAAAGCAGATCGAGATTTCCTTAAACAATACAGCGATGTACCGGAAGAACTTGAATCACATTTGCAAAGCAAAACACCGGGCTGGGCGGCTGAAATTACCGGGCTGAGCGTTGATGAAATTGAGGCTTTCGCGGCACTGATAGGCGAGCGTCCGCGCAGTTATTTTCGTCTTGGCTACGGCTTCACCCGCTCGCGCAACGGGGCAACAAACATGCACGCCGCGAGCTGCATAGCCACGGTTCTGGGGGCATGGAAACATGAAG
>QILU01000055.1 GCA_003233475.1 Ahrensia sp. | reverse complement strand
TTGGCCCCACAAGGGTGGCCAGCATTCGAACCAATTCAGCCCCTTTTTGATAGACAGTCGCCGTGTAAAAATTGTTGATTTCCTTATAGGCCTGCGGGCGCACGGAATGGGCCAGAGGGCCCGCATCCTCAGGAAACTGCCCGCCTTTCAATACGCGCACCTGATGAATACGCTGCACTGCGCGCGAGCGCATATCAGCCGAGAACTCCTGAGTCAGCCCTTCCTTCAAACAAAGCTGGAACCAGTCCCGGCAGGTAATTCGGTTGCCCGTCCAGTTGTGAAAATATTCGTGGGCGATAATCGCTTCAATATGCATATAGTCCACATCGGTCGCGAGATTCTGATCAGCCAACACATACTTGTCATTGAAGACATTCAGCCCCTTATTCTCCATGGCCCCCATGTTAAAATCGGATACGGCAACAATGTTGAACACATCCAGATCATATTCGCAGCCATAGGTGTTTTCATCCCATGTCATAGAGCGCTTCAAGGCCCCCATGGCATAGGAAGCCATGCCCGACTTGCCCGGTTCGACATAGATATTGAGTGCAACCTTCTTACCGGAAGCTATTTTGAATTTGTCGGAATGAACATCCAGCCTGCCGCCCACACAAGCAAACAGATAACTGGGTTTCGGGTGAGGGTCGTGCCAAATGGCAAAATGCCGGTTGTTTGCAAGCCTGCCTCGTTTGATCAGATTGCCGTTGGAAAGAAGCACGGGACAATCCGTTTTGTCTGCTTCCAGGCGAACGGTATAGAGCGCCAGAACATCTGGGCGGTCCAGAAAATATGTGATACGGCGAAAGCCCTCAGCTTCACACTGGGTGCAATACACCCCGCTGCTCTGATAAAGCCCCATAAGCTTTTTGTTTTTCACCGGAGCCAGTTCAGTCTCGATCACCAGCTTGAATTCTTTTGCTTTTGGTGGAGAGTGGATCACCAGGCATTGGGGAGTAACCCGATAAGCTTGTTTAGAAAGGGGTTTGTTGTTGAGGCTGACTGCGTGAAGTTTTAATTCATCCCCATCAAGCGTCAGCGAGGCACCGGGCTTTGTATTCTTTTGCCGTTGAATTGATAAAGTGGCGATAACCCGCGTATGATTTGGGTCAAGTTTTACATCCAACTCCACAGTATGAATGGAATAGGCGGGCGGGGAATAATTTTTCAATCGTATTGTCGGGGCAGAATTTGTGCGCATGGGGTTGTTGGCGTCCGGTGATTCAATCTCCCATTATGCCGCGCAATTGGCGCTAAGTCATCACCGGGTATTCTGAAATTTAGAAGGAAACGGAGCCGCTACCATTATTAGGAATGAGACGGGGTGGCCTTTGGGAATTGGAATCGACCGCCGCTGTTGCTTTCACCGACAGGTTGTTTTCAACAAATGGATTGAATGCGCCAAACAAGGGTTTGATGGTGGCTTTGACGGAGTAGCTCAAAATATAATTACTGCCGCTCCGCTTGCGCTGTAATTTGGTTTGGATTGTATTCAGCCGGTCGCGATACATTAAGTTCAAGTCGAGAAAATTTCGTGTTTCTGTTTGAACAGTTCGCCAGCTTCTGGCCTGACTGGAGAACGCCGCGAGTACGGCGGCATCCGCAGAAGATTGAAGGTTGGCATGAACCCTGCTGCGTTCATAGAATTCAATAGTTCCGAAAATCAAGGTGATCATGGGGACAAGAAGTGCGGCCAGCATTATCATAAAATTGCCGTTTTCACAGCGCTGGAAGTTTTTAAGTGCCGTTCTCATTCTATCCGCTCCGAAACTTTTTCCATTATTGAGAAAAAAGTGTAAATTGAGGGCTAACATTTACCCTCAATAATGTCCTAACGTGACCTATGGTTAAGCCTGCAAATTATCTAACTGGGACAATAGAATTGAGATGATTGATCCTGCACAAAGAATCTTGACGAAACTCAAATCCCACCACGGGGAGAACGCCTCTCAAACGATTTCCAGTCTGTTTGATAATGATTCAAACCGTTTCAAGAATTTCTCGGCGCGCTGTGGTGATATCTTGTTTGATTATTCGAAAAACAACATCAGCTCAGAGGCGCTCAATTTTTTGTTGAAGCTGGCCAGCGCCGCGGGGTTGAGCGAAAAGCGTGCGGCCCTGTTTAAGGGCGAACCCGTCAACACCACAGAAAACCGCCCGGTTCAACACATGGCCCTTCGTAATATGTCCGGCAAGCCGGTCATGGTCGGTGGCGAAGATATAATGCCCCCCGTGCTGGCCGTGCGACGGCAAATGGCGGAATTTTCAACGGCAGTGCGCCAAGGCTCAATCAGGGGGAAGGGCGGGAAATTTACCCACGTGGTGAATATTGGAATAGGCGGGTCTGATCTGGGGCCGGCGATGGCATGCGCAGCACTTGCCCCCTATCGGGGAGACAGTCCCCAGATTCATTTTGTGTCCAATGTGGATGGCGCAGATATTGCTGACGTGCTCGCTCAAGTTCCGGCCGCGACAACCCTGTTTATTATTGCATCGAAATCATTCACCACCCAGGAGACCATGACCAATGCTTCCACCGCACGGGATTGGTTGGCTAAGGAATGCGGAAAGGGCGCGGTGAGCAATCATTTTGTTGCCCT
>QILU01000060.1 GCA_003233475.1 Ahrensia sp. | reverse complement strand
TGACCCCGTCCAGCAGAGTGCAGGAATATTTATTAGCCTCCACCGCTTCAACCAACCGGGAGGCGGCATCCACCTGCTCGCCTTTTAATGGTTTGGCAGCAAAGTTGATCAAGGGCAGGGGGACTATCGGGGGCGAGGGAATTTGCACCTGCTCAAACAGGTCGAGCTTCTCCATTCCCTTTACTACGGAAGTTGAAACCCCGGCGGCTTGAGCAAGGCCAACGCGCGTCCACGCCATGCCCTCATGTTCGAGCAAAAGCTCCAGCACCAGTTTGCGGGCTTTGCTAATTCGTTCAATTTTTTCCCCCTTGAAGCGCAGGCCTTCTAACATGGGTTCGGGATCGAGCGCACCGGGCGCGCGCAGTACCGATTTTAACACCATGCCCGCGGGGGATATGGTGTAATCAGCCAGCCAGTCCACAAATTTACGCATGGGTTTTGGCAATCGCGGGCAATCGAATTTCTTTTCAACCGGGCGTAGCTTTTTGGGATCGATGGCTTTTTCGTCTTTTGGCGTATCCCACACCACTGCTGCTACTTTTCGAGGCCCCAAGGGCACTTGCACAAAATCACCGGGGGTGAGGCTCATGCCCTCAGGCAGGCAATAGGAATAGGGCCGCTCTGCCGGAATGGGCAACAACACGGAAACTGTTTCTAATGTCTGGTTTAATTTCAATTCCACAAATGCGCCTTTTTATTAGTGACCCGGTTATTCTTATTCGCTACAAAGCCGTGAAAGCAACAGCCCGAATATGGGCGTTTAAGAAAAGAGATGCGAGCCCATGAAATTTTTCCTTGATACAGCCGATGTGGATGAAATTCGCGAATGGAATGCAACCGGACTTTTGGACGGGGTGACGACTAATCCGTCACTGATATTAAAGTCGGGCCGCGACATCAAACAGGTGCTGGCTGAAATCTGCGAAATTGTGGATGGAGATGTTTCCGGCGAGGTGGCGGCGACCGATTACGACACCATGTTGTCTGAGGGCCGCAAGCTGGCCGGGATCGCCGACAATATTTGCATCAAATTGCCGATCACCATGGACGGGGTGCGGGCGTGCAAAACGCTGGTGGATGAGGGCTTGAAAACCAACATGACCCTTTGTTTTTCCGCAACCCAGGCGCTGCTGGTGGCAAAAGCCGGGGCCACCTATGTGTCCCCCTTCATTGGCCGTCTTGATGATATGGGCATTGATGGGATGGAACTGATTGAAGAAATTGTTGAGATTTATGAAAATTATGATTTTGATACGCAAGTTCTGGCAGCTTCTATTCGCACGGTAAACCACGTGAAAGACTGCGCGCTGGCAGGCGCCGATGTGGCCACCCTGCCCCCAAGCACAATTGAAAAACTGGTAAAACACCCGCTGACGGACAAGGGGCTGGCGGCGTTTTTGGCGGATTGGGAGAAGACGGGGCAGACGATTTAGGGGCGTTATTTGTTTTTTGCCCGCAATGCTGTTGAAGAGAGGGAGCTTCTTGGGCCGTGCAGGAATGTCCAGGCTGGGGGTTTCATGGTGACCAATAAAGCGGCGTCGCTTTCGTCTATTCGAAATTGGCGCAGGGTTTGGGCGGCAAAGGCTGAATGGAGCGCCATAGTGGAACCGGGGCGGTCCACCACTGCGATGGGCAATAGGGATGCAATATCGCGCCATCTTTCCCATTTATGAAATTGCCCCAGATTATCCGCTCCCATGACCCAGACAAAATCCACCGTTGGATTGCGCGCAACGATATGTTCCAACGTGTCGGCGGTGTAACGGCTGGGGAGGCCTAATTCACAGGCGGTGATTTTCATGCGCGGGTTGGGGGTTATTTCTTCGCAGGCTTTGATGCGATCCGCCAACGGGGCAAGGTTGGATTGATCTTTCAACGGGTTGCCCGGAGATACCAGCCACCAGATTTGCGACAGTTCCAGTTTGCGCAGAGCCTGCTCGCACACATGCACATGGCCCTGGTGGGGTGGGTTGAAGGAACCGCCAAACAACCCGACCCGCAGGCCGGATTCTACATGGGGCATGCGCAGATAGGAATTGAGGGATTTGGGGAAATTCATGTTCAGCCGCCTTAGCCGCGGATTTGGCCGTTGCCGCGCACCACATATTTGAAGCTGGTGAGTTGTTCTACACCCACCGGGCCGCGGGCGTGCATTTTTCCTGTGGCGATGCCGATTTCTGCACCCATGCCAAATTCACCCCCATCGGCAAATTGGGTGGAGGCGTTGTGCATTAAGATTGCGCTGTCGATTTCATTCATGAATTGTTGCACGGTGGGTGCATCTTCGGCGACGATTGCCGACCAGGTGTTGATGTGGGCAATGGCACCGTCCACCCCATCCACCAGACCGGCGGTGATGATGGTGTCTAAATATTCGGTGGACCAGTCTTGTTCATTCGCGGGTTTGATTTGCGGCATGAGTTTTTGCAAAGTTTCATCGCCGCGTATTTCGCAGCCTTTTTTTATGAGGGCTTGCAGCAAAGGTTGGGCCAGACGATCCGCGTCATTTGCATCAATCAACAGGGTTTCGGCGGCGCCGCAAATGCCGGTGCGGCGCAGTTTTGCATCGATGATAATGTTGATTGCCATATCAAGGTTGGCGGATTTATCCACATAGACATGCACCAGGCCTTCCAGATGGGCAAAGACGGGAACGCGGGCATCGTTTTGCACCCGTTCAACCAGCCCTTTGCCGCCGCGCGGAACGATGACATCAATATTGCCGTTCAAGCCTTTGAGCATTTCGCCAACGGCTAAGCGGTCGGTCATGGGCACCAGTTGGATGGTATCTTCTGGCAGACCAGCTGATTTCAACCCTTCAACCATGCAGGCGTGAATAGCGCGGGAAGAATTTACGCTGTCGGTGCCACCACGAAGAATGACGGCATTGCCTGATTGCAAACAAAGGGCACCTGCGTCTGCGGTGACATTGGGGCGGCTTTCGTAGATCACCCCGATTACCCCAAGCGGGGTGCGGATGCGGGTAATATCCAACCCGTTGGGGCGCTCCC
>QILU01000044.1 GCA_003233475.1 Ahrensia sp. | reverse complement strand
CACGGATTTCATCAGGCTGGGAACCACCGTTGGTATCGCATAAAACCACCCAGCGGGCACCGGCATCATGGGCGGCTTTGGCGCATTCCAACGCGTATTTTGGGTTGGCCTTATAGCCATCAAAAAAGTGCTCGCAGTCAACAAGCGCCTCTTTTCCCGCATCAATCGCAGCTTTGACGGAGGCCCGAATGCTCTCAACATTCTCGGCGTTGGTGCACCCCAGTGCCACCTTCACATGCAAATCCCAAGCCTTCGCCACATAACAAATCGCCGAAGCCGAAGAGGCCAAGAGCGCCGCAATTCCCGGATCATTGGAGATAGAAACCCCTGCCCTATTGGTCATGCCGAAAGCTGTAAATGTGGCGTTTTTTGTTCGCGGCATTTCAAAAAACTTCGTATCCGTCGGGTTAGCGCCCGGATAACCGCCCTCGATATAATCCAGGCCGAATTCATCCAGCAGATTAGCAATGGCGATTTTATCATCAACAGAAAAATCAACGCCTGGGGTCTGAGCACCATCGCGCAGGGTTGTGTCGAAAAGGGATATATAGGATTTGGTCATTTGTCTTTTCCCGTAGTGCGCAATATTTCCATGATAACGCCTTCATCATTTTTCAGCGCATCGTCATTGTTACACCGCAAAACGGTGTAGCCTTGCGATTCTAAAAATTTTGTTCGCCGTGCATCATGGGCGAGTTCCCGTGCTGTCGAATGGGTGTGGCCATCGACTTCAATTATTAGTTTTTGAGCGTGGCAGGCGAAGTCAACAATATATTTTCCAACGGGAGCCTGTCGTCGAAAATGAAGCCCCAGACTTCGTAATTCCCGCAAGGCATACCAAAGCTTTTGCTCGGGAAATGTTGCCTCATTTCGCAGCTTAATCGCTCGCGCTCTTGTCAGTGGTGTAATGCGGGTTCTCGGCATTTAATTAACCTCCGCAAGCCGCTGCGCGGCCCCCACCCGACCTTGCTTGCGCAAGGCCACCCTCCCCACGAGGGGGAGGGCTGGAGCAAGTCGCAAATTCTAGCCCTCCCCCTTGTGGGGAGGGTGGCCGAACGTAGTGAGGTCGGGTGGGGGCCGCGCAGCGGCTTACCCAACTCACCGTTTCACTTCCCAGGTCGTCACCCGCTCGCCGGTTTCTGAATCTTTTGAATCCTTTAGCTGGATTCCCTGAGCCAGAAGTTCATCACGGATACGGTCGGCTTCGGGCCAGTTTTTATTGGCGATGTGGGTTAGGCGCTGGGTGATTTGAACTTCAACATTGAATGTTGATCTCTTTTCTTCTTTCTCAGCCTTCATCAACTTTATATAATTTTTTAGATCCACTCCTAGAATATCCAGTATTTTTCTCAACTCTAGTGGATCATCAATTGCGTGAGTAATTGTAAGGGAGAATGGTGTACCTAGATCGTTACATAATTCACTCAATACCCTAGAGAACCTTGCGTCTCCCCCGCCGTAACCGCTCCCATCGGGTGAACCGCCAAAAAGGTCACCAAACCCCTCGCCTTCAACACTCCAATCCTCAAAAAAATACGCCCACTTTTTCAAATGGGTTTCCGCCCCTTCCAACCGCCTCACCGTAAAATCAATCGGCTCACGGTAATGGGTCATCAGCATCGCCAGGCGCACGACTTCACTGGGCCATTTTCGCCCACCGACTTTCTGCGTATTCAACACATCATCCACCGTCACGAAATTCCCATCGCTCTTGCTCATCTTTTTGCCTTCGACCTGCAAAAAGCCGTTGTGCATCCAGACGTTGGCCATTTTATCTGTGTCGTTGGCGCAGCAGGATTGGGCTATTTCGTTTTCGTGGTGGGGAAAGATTAAGTCTAACCCGCCGCCGTGGATGTCGAAGGTTTCCCCCAGCAATGCTTTTGCCATGGCGGAGCATTCGATGTGCCAGCCGGGGCGACCGTGAATTTTCGCGTTGTCAAATGTGCCAGCCCAACCCGGTTCATTTTCCGAACTTTCCTTCCACAAAACAAAGTCGCCCGGATTTTCCTTGTGGCTTTCAACGGCAACTCTTGCCCCGGCCTGTTGATCTTCCAATTTGCGGTTGGAAAGCGCGCCGTAGTCTTTCATTGACCCAACCCGAAACAACACCTCCCTGCCCTGTTTCCCGCTCGCCACATAGGCGTGGCCTTTTTCGATCAGAGTTTGAATCATCTCCGCCATTTGTTTGATATAATCGGTGGCGCGGGGTTCGTGTGTGGGTTGCAGACAGCCTAGTGCTGCCATATCTTTTTGATATTGTTTCGCCGTCTTTTCCGTCACCTTCCGAATAGCTTCATTCAAGGGAAGATCAGGAAAATCACGCATGGCACGCTTGTTAATTGCACGTAAGTCACACACTCCTCACCATAGGTATGGCGCAGCAGGCGGTACAAAACATCAAAGACAATCACAGGCCGCGCATTGCCGATATGAGCATAGTCATAAACCGTCGGGCCGCAGACATACATGCGCACGTTCTTGGCATCAATCGGCGTAAAGGCCTGTTTGCTGCGGGTGAGCGTATTGTAGAGTTTGATCGTCACGGTTTTATTCCCATAAAAAGCTAAGCCTTGCTGGCTTGAGCGTTCAATCATTTTGGGAAAGACAGGAACGACCAGACCAGCGGTTTCGCTAGCTAATAATAATTGACCAAATACAAATCGCCTTGAAGGCGGTGTGAAATTTCAAAACTGGTTTGCTCGTTTTCATAATTTTCTTATCTGCCTTTCAACTGCGTTGGTCAAGTTGTTCTCCACAAAAGCGAGAGCGCGATGGAAAACATGATCACGGCTATTAATCCATCCAGAACCCGCCAGGCAACAGGTTTTGCAAACAAAGGACTGAGCCAGCGCGCCCCATAGCCGAGGGCGAAAAACCACACGAATGAGGCCAGCATGGCCCCTGCTCCAAACGCCCATTTGGCCGCCCCAACATGCTGGCCGGAGATTGCGCCGAGCAAAATTACGGTGTCGAGATAAACATGGGGGTTCAGGAATGTGAACGCGAACAGAATGGCCAGCGCCGCTTTTAACGGCATTGGCCCATCCTCCATCGGAGTCATTTTCTGAGGGGTCAGCGCTCTTCGCAATGCAATTATTCCGTAGACAGATAAAAACACGGCACCGCCCAGCGTTACCCAATATAAAAATTTCGGGCTGGACTGAACAAGGTAGCCCAATCCCGCAACCCCCAGAAATATCAAAAACGCGTCAGCAAAGGCGGCAAACAAACACAAAATAAAGACATGGGAACGCAACAGGCCCTGGCGCAAAATAAAGGCATTTTGCGAGCCAATGGCGATAATCAAACCGCCCCCCAGAGCAAACCCCTCAAGGGCCGGGAAAAATAAATCAGGATTGATC
>QILU01000151.1 GCA_003233475.1 Ahrensia sp. | reverse complement strand
TGCCAAAGGTCCCAAAGGTCACACCAAGGAACCGCAGAAATGCAGCGGTTTATGCGTTTATTTCAAATGTTGGAAATTTTGTTGCGAGCGCAGCGCGGTCGATAGGCTTGCCCCTGCGAACGCAAGGGGAGCGGGGCAAGGTGACGAGCGACTAATTGGTTTTGTGTCCCTGGAATTGGAATTATGTTGTATCCTCGGAATTTCCTGAATTTAAGTTGGTCAAATCGATAATATAGTCAAAAACCCTGCCTTCTTGCGGGTAAGTTTTGTTTGAAGTTCGGCAATGATCTCAGATGGCTCAGGTGGACGGCCCTCTCTCAATGAGTTTTTCACATCATCCCATTCAGAATAAACTACTTCAGGCTCTTGCATCTCGAAATTGGTGGACATTTTCCTAATCGGATATGCCAACCATGTCAGTTCACTGTTAGCAGGTGTTGTAGCTGGAAATTCCGGCAATGCGCGAAAGAATTGAGAATCAACGGCGACAAAGAATTTCTTACCCCACCTTCTGAAAACTGGAACTTTTAATGCTAATTGCGGAACCAACCTTTTTTGTGCACTTGATCGAAAATCTGGCCGTCGGTCATCGTTTTCATTGCCAAATCCACCGGTCTCGATAAACTTGTTGAACAGTGGTCTGAGACCACCACCTGAAAAATATGCCGCTTGCACTTCCAGAGCAGCAAAATCGACAACTTCTTCTTCTTCAACAAGACCAATTAGAAAATCCACCTTCCCAATTTTTCGATCTCGCTTATCTTCCTCAATTGCTTTTACGGTAAGAATTCTAATTTCTGGAAACACAGCAATAGTAGTACCTTCTCCGAACGCCAACCTTCCAACATCTGCAAAAATCCGATCATCTTCTAAGAACCTTACAGGACAAAGCGATGCAGCCTCCATTCCATCCGAAAGAGAGCAAATCCCTAAGGGGTCTTTTTTATTGGATTTGGTACATTTTGAATCTCTAAACGGACAATGTCGATTTTTTCGATCTATTTTCGCTCGTGCGGAATCATTTTCAACACCGTGCCCGAAAATTTCAGCGACTTTCATAATCAAGCAGCCGCCAATAATGCTGATCGCTGCAAGTCGAGAATTTGACCCGCAATAGCCTTTGCCAATAGCGGTGGAACTGCATTACCCACTTGGACAAACTGTTCCGTCATACTGCCAAAAAATTCAAACCTGTCGGGGAAAGATTGCAACCGAGCTGCTTCACGAACACTGAACGGTCGATTTTGGACAGGATGGATATACGCCCCCCAATGTATGTCGCATTTTGTAAGAATGGTGCATGACAGACCATCTTTCTTCGGGCGTCCATAGCGCTTTGTATGATCACTTCTTTTAGCGCTTTTCATGCCATTCGGAAGTAGATCGAAGGGTATATCACGCCACGACCCACCCTCCGGAACATATTTCAGTCGTTCTTGATTAATTTTTCCTAACCTCGGACCAAAATGATTGGTCACTTGCTTTAGATTTCCTCGGATCATCCGTTGAAACTTATTACTAGGCTCAGATAAATAGTTAGCACCGTCCTTGAATTCCCATTGTTCAAATATGGGTGGCAAGTCTCCAATTGCATCCCATATTGAAACAAAGTTTGTTTTGCTTTTTCCGTGACTGGGATTTGGAAATTTTATCGGTATGCCAATGCGATTGGCGATGAACACGACTCGTCGACGCTCCTGAGGAACACCATATTCTTCCGCTTTGAGTATTTTATAAGATACGTTGTCATAACCAGCTTCTCTGATCGATTTTTCAATCTCTTTGATCAACTGCCCACCACTAATTGAGGTAAGTCCTGTGACATTCTCCATTACAAGCCATTTTGGTTGAAGCCCTTTTACAATTCTAATATATTCCTTAAACAAACCGGCTCTCGGATCATTCTCACCACGACTATGGTTATAGACGCTGTATCCTTGGCAAGGAGGTCCGCCCACCAAAACATCCAAATCGCCAGCATTCAGGCCACAAAAAGCTAAAATATCAGATGCAAATATATCTGCAATCGATTTGGCGATGAACTTTGCGCCGCTGTGTGAGTTCAAAAAAGTTTGGCCGAAGATCGGGTCAATATCTGTTCCAAATATAACATCATATCCTGCTTGCATAAAGCCGTGACTTAAACCACCAGCACCGCAGAACAGATCTACTACAGTTGGTTTACGATTCATATTTTTGTTCCTTATATGTTCTTTTATCGTAAACATCTGCTATATGTCAAGTCCCCCCTACTCCGCAGCAACCCCTGCCGCTTCAAACATATCCTCGCCATCTTCATCATGGGCATCTTCCGGCGCGTCATCTTCATTCGCAACCTTGCCTTTTGGTCGCGCCTTTGGAATATTCGGTGGCGCGGGTTTCGAAGAAATTGGCGTGTTCTACGCCGTTTAACAATGGCGTTAGCCAAGGCAGCGGATGGTCTTCATGGCGTTAGCCAAGGCAGCGGGTGGTCTTCTATCATGTAGATCGGTTGGAAGCCGAGCTGGCCGAGCCGCCAATCGGCGATGTAGCGGATATATTTCTTGATTTCCTTCGCGGTCATGCCGGTCACCGGGCCGTCGCTAAAGGCCAGATCAATGAACGCATCTTCCGGTTTTTTGGCAGCAGTCGATAATTTCTTCTTTTACGTTTTTGGTCAGGCAATCGCGCTCTGCACAAAAGACATGGAACATTTTGATAATACCCTCACAGTGCAGCGTTTCATCGCGCACCGACCATGACACAATTTGCCCCATGCCTTTCATCTTGTTGAAGCGCGGAAAATTCATCAGCATCGCGAAGCTGGCGAACAATTGCAGCCCTTCGGTAAAGCCGCCAAACATCGCCAGCGTCTTGGCAATATCCTCGTC
>QILU01000109.1 GCA_003233475.1 Ahrensia sp. | reverse complement strand
AAACCCCATGGAATGCGCTTGGGCGATATCAGGGTGCAACAGATACAAATTTGTCTGCAAAAGGAAAGCTTCAGGCACGCGAAAATGCCCAGCGTGTCAACAAGTTTATTCAAGATGAAAATATTGACCCTTCACAACTTGCAATAATCAGCTCTCCGCTCAGCCGTGCCCGCCAAACTGCTGATATAATATTGAATGAATTGAATTTGAAAGAGCCACTAATTATCACACCAGAATTTCGTGAACTCTCCATGGGCCGGTGGGAAGGCCTTACCAGCCAGCAGGTGAAAGGTCAGTTTTATAAAGAACGCAAAAGTCGAAAAATCGATCGCTGGAATTTTAAGCCTGTTGGAGGAGAATCCATGGCCGGGCGGAGTGGTGAAATAAAATCCGCATTGGTTGCCCTTAAACCCCATTCAATTGTGGTCACCCATTCCGTTGTTCTGCGCACAATTCTTCATCTGCTGGGCGGGGTGCCAAAGGAAATTGCTGCACAAGCAGTATTTCCCCATGCGGGACTGATCTATTGGGATAGACTAAATTAAGCGATAGGCGCTTAACGGGCGTAAAATTTCGTGCCATTGTAAAATTAAGAGCCCGCTCAAAACGGGTCGGGAGAAACTTTATCGGGAAGAGGTCTTGGTGCAACAGGGCATAACATCAAGCGCTGGTAGCCTCCCTTCGGGGCACAGTGTCAAAACATCGGCAAATTCACACGATATTATCCGTATCGACAATCTGCATCTGGCGATTGATTTGAAAGGCGTTGATCTGGAGGTTATCCGCGGTGTGTCATTTCGCATTCCGTCCGGTAAAACCGTGGCCCTGGTGGGGGAATCCGGCTCCGGAAAGTCTATTCTTGCCCAGGCCATTTTAGGAATCCTGCCCAATGTTGCGCGAATTACCGATGGCAGTATCTGGTATAAAGAGCTCGCCACTGATATTCCGCGCGATCTCACCACTATGGAAGACAATTCGGCTGAGCGCATTGCCTTGCGCGGCGGAAAAATTTCCATCATTTTCCAGGAGCCGATGACGGCACTCTCTCCCCTGCACACAATTGGCAATCAGATCGGTGAAGCTTTGATGTTACACCGCGACATCAACAAGAACGAAGTCCAACCGGTTGTGGTTGATATGCTGCGCCTTGTAGGATTCCCAAACCCTGAAGCCGCCTATTCAAATTATTCGATGGAATTATCCGGAGGATTACGCCAGCGTGCCATGATTGCCATGGCTCTGATTTGTCATCCGGCCCTATTAATTGCCGATGAACCCACGACCGCTCTTGACGTTTCCATGCAGGCAAAAATATTGAGCCTGCTGAAAGGCCTGCAAAAAAAGCTTGGCATGGCAGTCTTGCTCATTACCCATGACCTTGGCGTTGTTGCCAATATGGCCGATGAAGTTGTTGTAATGTATCACGGACAAATAATGGAAGCCGGCCCTGTTGAAGCCATTTTCAACAACCCGCAGCATCCTTATTTGAAAGCTCTTTTGAACGCTGTCCCCAACCTTTCCATGGGCTATAATGAAAAACTGCAAAGCCTGCGCGATATCGAACATGAAATCCCCCCGTCCATGATTGGCGATGCCAAACACCGTCGTATTGATATAAATGAACCTTTGTTGAGGGTTCAAAACTTACGAAAGACCTTCACTGCAAAGAAAGGTTCCGGATGGTTTGGCAAGTCAAAAAACGTGATCAAAGCGGTTGATGGCGTTAGTTTTGATGTAAAACGGGGAGAATGTTTTGGCCTTGTGGGGGAATCTGGATGCGGAAAAACCACCATTCTAAAATTGCTGGTACGCGCCATTACCGCCGACAGTGGTTCGGTGGACTGGTATGAAAAAAATGAGTCGATCGATCTTTTGGGCTTAAACAATCAGGGCATTAAAGCCTTCCGCCGAAAAATCCAAATGGTGTTTCAAGACCCGTTTTCGTCCCTCTCGCCGCGCTCTACGGTGCTCAATATTTTGAAAGAGCCCATGGAAGTTCACAAACTGGGCAATGAAAAAGAGCAAGCGGAATATGCCGCGGAATTAATGCGGCTGGTCGGTCTTCAACCCACGTTTTTAGGCCGTTACCCCCATTCATTTTCCGGCGGTCAGCGCCAGCGTATTGGCATTGCCCGCGCTCTGGCCCTTCGCCCCGAACTGTTGGTTTGTGATGAACCCGTATCAGCGCTGGATGTCTCGGTTCAGGCCCAGGTGCTAAATTTACTAAAACAATTGCAGCAGGAATTGGGGCTGACGTATATTTTCATCTCGCACAACCTGGCGGTTGTTCGTTATATTGCCGATCGAATAGGCGTTATGTTCAAAGGCCAGTTGGTGGAAGTGGCCGCCCGGGAAGAGCTGTTTGAAAACCCTGTTCACCCCTATACAAAAGCACTTCTTGACGTCGTTCCTCATGCTGATCTGGATCATCCACTGGACTTTGATCGTATTAACCAGGATATGGCCGCAGAAGGACAAAACTGGAATTCCCCTTTCACCAGCCTTTCCGATGGTTCAGATATGGACATGATCCAAATTACAGACAATCATCAGGTACGAGCGGTTCAAGGCACGGATCCGTCACACTTAGTCAAGGGTATTTAGACCATGTTACAACGTATTAAATTCATCGGCGTGTTTGCCTTTTATATGTTCCTGAGCATTTCGACTTCATTCGCCGGCCCTCCTTTAGAACCGCGAGTATTAGACTTTGATGCGCTGGAAAAGTCCCAGGGCCAACGGGGCGGCTCTATTAACATGCTGATGGCAAAGTCGAAAGATGTGCGCTGGATGACGGTTTATTCCGGCGCACGGCTAATGGCCTATGATCAGACATTCAAATTAAAACCCGATCTCTTAAAAGCTGTGGAAAATGAAGGCAACAAGATTTTCACCCTGTACTTGCGAAAAGGCCATTTATGGTCCGATGGCCAGCCCTTTACCACAGCTGATTTTCTTTACTGGTGGGAAGACGTTGCCAATAATTCCAAACTCTCCAAAAGCGGCCCTCCCCGGCAAATGATGGTCAACGGCAAAC
>QILU01000169.1 GCA_003233475.1 Ahrensia sp. | reverse complement strand
GAAACAATAGTGACGAATCCCCGTAGGAATAAAACCGGTATCCGCCCGCAATTGCATGGGCGTATGCAGCTTTCATTGTATCAATTCCGGCGAAGGCACTGACCAGCATAAATAAAGTTGAGCGCGGCAGGTGAAAGTTTGTCATCAAGGCGTCGACCGCGCGAAATTTATACCCCGGTGTAATGAAAATATCTGTCGGCCCGGCCCATGGTTCGATTATTCCCTGATCAGTTGCCGCGCTCTCCAACAAACGCAGGGAAGTGGTGCCCACCGCGATAATTCGGCCACCCTTTTTGCGCACTTTATTTAGGGCCGTAGCAGTTTCCTTTGAGACCCTTCCAGTTTCAGAATGCATTTTGTGGTCTTTGGTGTCTTCAACCTTGACCGGGAGAAATGTTCCGGCCCCAACGTGCAGCGTCACGAAATGACGGGAAATACCCTTGGCCGTTAATTTTTCAAACAGGGCTTTGGTAAAGTGCAATCCCGCAGTGGGGGCTGCCACCGCGCCGTCTTCCTGCGCATATATTGTTTGGTAGTCTGCTTTGTCCCGTTCGTCCGGCGCGCGTTTCAATGCGATATAAGGCGGTAACGGAATGTGCCCGATGTTTACCAATGCCATATCCAGATCAGGCCCTGAGGCGTTGAACAGGAATTCAACTTCGCCGCCCTCCCCCTTGCTTGTTACCTCCGCCTGCAAGGAGCCATCGCCAAATGATACGGTCTCCCCGATTTTGAGTTTTTTTGCCCCCCGTACGAATGCCAACCAACGGCCGGGCGCGGTGCGCATATGCAGGGTTGCACCAATCTTTGCAACAAATTCTCCGCGCTGTCGGGTTCCTTCCAGTTGAGCCGGGATAACCCTGGTGTCGTTGAAAACAAGTCCATCGCCTTCACGCAGAAAATCGCATAATTCTCCCACCGTCCTATCCAACAGCGGGTCGTTTTGATGATTGACCACCAACAATTGTGCACTGTCACGCGGCACCGCCGGGCGCAGGGCAATGTTTTCCTCCGGCAATTGAAAATCAAAATCATCTACGCGCATGGGAAATCCAACGGTGGTCTATCAACCTGCATTCTTCACAATTGTCACCCTATGGCTTGTCATTATTGCTGTTCACGAGGACGACAAGAATTGAGTTAAGAACATAATCTTTCACTCCGTCATCCTCGAACGCGTCAGCGCTTCGGGGATCCAGAATATTCAACTCAGCCCCATTAGTTCAGAGATGGATTCCCGAAGTTTGCTTTCAGCAAATTCGAGAATGACGAGGGGAAGGCAGTAAATAAATTTAGCTCTTTTTCTTGGTTGTCGGTTTTTTCTTTGCAACGGATTTCTTCTTTGCGACAACTTTCTTCTTCGCTACTGTTTTTTTCTTCACAGCAGGTCTTTTCTTGGCTACCGTTTTCTTCTTTGCGGCAGGCTTCTTTTTCGCGACAGTTTTTTTCTTTGCGGCAGGTTTTTTGGTTGTTTTCACATCAGCCGCGACTTTCATGGATAGTATTTTTTCCGGGTTTTGTGGTGGCTCACCGCGAATAAAATTATCCACATTATCCATCCCCTCAATCACCCGGCCCCAGGCGGTGTATTGACCATCGAGAAAGGTCGCATCATCAAAGCAAATGAAGAATTGGGAATTGGCACTGTCGGGATGGCCGGAACGGGCCATGGAGCAAATACCTTTGATGTGGCGCTCATCGTTGAATTCAGCTTTCAAATTTGGTTTTGTGGAACCGCCGGTTCCGGTTCCAGTCGGGTCTCCGCCCTGGGCCATAAAGCCATCAATCACCCGGTGAAACACGACGCCGTCATAAAAACCTTCACGGGCAAGCGCTTTAATATGCGCCACATGGCCGGGAGCCTTATCGGCTAAACATTCTATAACAACCATCCCCTTCGAGGTGTCCATCAGCAGTGTATTTTCTGGGTCTTTATAATTCGCCACGGGAAATTCCTTTGAGCTAAATTTATTTTCAGTATTTGTCGGCGGTACGCATTTTTACAATTGTATCAGGATTACTAACAGTCCCATTGTTGCTTGATGAGCCTTTTTTGATTTTATCAACAAACTCCATGCCTGAAAGAACTTTGCCAAAAACCGTATATTGCCCATTCAGATTAGAAGCGGGGGCAAACATGATAAAGAATTGAGAGTTGGCGCTGTTAGGGTTTTGCGCGCGCGCCATGCCTAACACTCCGCGCTCATAAGGCACATCGCTGAACTCGGCCTTCAAATCCGGGCCATCAGAACCGCCGGTTCCATTACCAAGCGGGTCTCCCGTTTGGGCCATGAACCCTGGAATAACGCGGTGAAATTTCAACCCGTCGTAAAAGCCTTTATTTGCTAAAGCAGTGATGCGCTCCACATGTTTGGGGGCGATTTTTGGAAGCAACTCAATTTTGACCTGGCCGTATTTGGTGTCCAGCAACAGGGTGTGTGCTTTGTCGGCGGCATAGCTGGCGCTTGATATGATCAGGGCAACAGCGGTAACAGCAAGGGTTTTCATTAGGCTCAT
>QILU01000117.1 GCA_003233475.1 Ahrensia sp. | reverse complement strand
ATTCTGGATGAAGCCGTTGTTAAGGAAAGCGGTGCCAAGGTACTTTGGTGGCAGGCTTTTGGCCGTAACATCTATCTGAATAAAGGCGCACCAATTCGCACGCCTGCTGATCTTAAAGGCAAGAAAGTTCGCACCTACGGCAAGGTTTTGGGTTGGACTGTTGAAGCCCTTGGTGGTGCCCCCACCATCATGTCCGGTTCCAAGCAATTTCTGGCTTACCAGCAGGGCGCGGTTGATGTGGGCATGACCGGAGCTTCCGCCGTGAAATCGCGTAAGCTTTATGAGGTTATGGAAAACATGACCCTTTCCTATGACAGCGCGATTGAGTTTGTTGCGGTTATCAACAACGACTTCTTCAATTCCCTTTCAGCCAAGAACCAGAAGATAATTTTGGATGCGGCCAAGGTGGTTGAGCAGCAATTGCGTGATGAGGTTTACGGCAATGAAGATGCCATGGTCAAAGAGGTTGCCGACAAGATCAATGTTGTGCGCCTGACTGCAGACGAGCGTGCCCAATGGGTTGAGGCGACGAAATCTGTTGCCGAGAAATTCGCGGCTGAGCGCGGCGATGTGGCGGTGAAAGCCATTGCCGCAGCGCGGGCAATGTAAGCAAAATATAACAAGCGCGCCCCTTCTTTTCGAGGAAGGGGCGCTTTGGTTCGCATGATAAAATTTATCGACCAGCTTTCTGAAATAACGGGTAAGCTCGCGGCCTGGATGTTTTTCGCCGTCGGGGTTTTCATCACCTATGAAGTTGTCATGCGCTATGGTTTCACCCCAACGATCTGGGTTGATGAAACAGCCCGCATTATGCAAATCTGGGCGGCCTATCTGGCCGGAGGTTTTGCACTGAAACACCGTGAGATGATTGTTATCGACATCGCCTTTCGCGACCCAACAACCACTTTGCGCAAACTGGTTGAGACATTTTCACTGATCGTCATTGTGGGTTTTTGTGCCGTGGCCGCCTGGTATGGATTTGAACTTTGGCTCAAGGCCACCTTAAAGGGGCATACGACAGACAGTTATCTGGGGCTGCCCAAATGGTTCACCCATGCCTCTATCTGGGTGGGGTTCGGGTTGTTGTTTTTACAAGCCATTGTTGAAATTATTAAGGTCTGGACAATTGGTATTCCCAAACGGGACGTGCTGGACGGGGCGCACTAATGAGCGCCTTTCTTATTATCCTGGCATTGCTGGCGCTCTTGACCCTGCGGGTGCCGGTGGCTTTTGCCATGGGGGCGCTTGGGGTTTTTCTGCTGTGGCTCATGGGGCTTCCATTGAACGCTGTTCCCCAGCGGCTTTATGGCACGATGGATTCATTTGAACTGCTGGCCGTTCCCATGTTTTTGTTGATGTCGAATGTTTTGCTCAAGGGCAATGTGGGGCGGGATTTGTTTGCCGCGGTGCAAAGTTGGGTCGGGCATTTGCCGGGGGGGTTGGGCATTGCCACCATTTTATCCTGCGGCATGTTTTCTGCGGTATCGGGTTCTTCGGTGGCAACCGCCGCGACCATTGGCACGGTCGCCATTCCTGAAATGACCAAGCGGGGTTATGATCGCCCCTTCGTGTTGGGGCTTTTAGCGGCAGGGGGTACGCTCGGCATATTAATTCCCCCCTCCATTCCGCTGATCATTTACGGTATTATTACCGAAACTTCGATCCCGACTTTGTTTTTGGCAGGTATCGGGCCAGGGCTTTTTCTGGCCACCGTTTTCATCATTTATTCCGTAATTTACGCCAAGGTTAAAGGCAGTCAGGAACAATTGGAAAGGGCGAGTTGGAAGGTTAGGCGCTCAGCCAGCCTCATGGCCCTGCCGACTGTTGGATTGGCGACCGCCATTATCGGCTCCATCTATATGGGCATTGCCACCCCATCTGAAAGCGCCGGTGTCGGGTTCATTCTCGCCATCATCATCACCTTCGCCATGGGGCGGATGACGTGGGAAAAACTGAAAGAAGCGACCTACGATTCCATGAAAACCACGACGATGATTTTTCTTATCATCGCAGGTGCCAAAGTTTTCTCCTACGCCATTACCCTTTATCAAATCCCCCAAAGCATTTCAGAATTGCTGACCACAAACATTTCCAACCCGACCTTATTCATGCTGGCGGTGGGGTTGGTGCTTTTGATAATCGGGTTCTTTTTGGAATCCCTTTCCATGCTGTTGATCATGGTTCCGGTGCTGTTTCCCGCGCTGCAAGCCGTTGGCATTGATCCTATTTGGTTCGGTATTTTCTTTGTGGTGTTGATTGAAACAGCGCTAATTACCCCGCCGGTCGGGTTGAACCTGTTTATCATTCAAGCGGTGGGAAAAGCCCGACTTGAAGAGGTTGTTAAGGGCGCATGGCCGTTCGCACTAATGATGCTCTCCACCGCTGTTTTGCTGTGGTTCTGGCAGGGACTGGCACTTACAATTGCCTAATGGATGGTGATAATTAGCGGGCTTTAAACAGGCAGGAGAGCGCCCAAATGTTTCAAGATATTGAAACTCCGCGGCTGGTTTTAGATAGGGCGCGGCTTCAGAAAAATGCGGATAGTTTTCTGGCATTGGCCCGTCAGCATGGGGTGAAATTGCGCCCCCATTTGAAGACCAGTAAATCTGTTGATGTGGCTCGTATTGCAACGGGCGGGGAAATGTCTGGTGTTACTGTGTCCACCTTGAAAGAAGTCGCATATTTTGCAGCGGCAGGGTTCAGCGATATTCTCTATGCGGTTGGTATTACACCCAACAAGTTTGCCTATGTTCAGAAAATCGAAAGAGAGACCGGCAAGTCCGTTACCGTAATTCTGGACAATCTGGCGGTTGCTGAATCAATTTGTGCTTATGCAAAACAACATGATTGCTCCTTTCGTGTTCTCATCGAGATTGATTGCGGAGAGCACCGTGGCGGCATTGATGTTGATGCGGCTGAGTTGATTGAGATAGCCAGGGTTCTGGATCAAGAACCGTTGATAAAATTCAAAGGGGTGATGACCCATGCAGGCCATTCTTACACCACCGACAAAATCAGTGAGATCGAACAAATAGCTGAGGACGAGCGCCTGGCGGTGGTAACGGCTGCGGCGAGATTGCTCAATGA
>QILU01000121.1 GCA_003233475.1 Ahrensia sp. | reverse complement strand
CCGGATGACAGGGCCACACGCGCACGCTTTGCGAGGCAACCCACGGGATACGTAAAAACGCGCCTGCCCTAACAAGAGCTGACGCGGTTCTTGAAAGTTGAATTAGGGCAAGGTGGTTGGCCTGTCAATTCAAATGGGGAAAATTTATGCCACCCGCAGGCCAAAACCTGAAAGCAACCGCAGCAATTTTGGTTCCGGTTTCCCTGCGGTAAATTCTGCCATGTCTTGAACATTTTCGATTGTTCTCTCCGATGGCAACAGGCTTTGGGCATGGCGGGCAATAGCTTCTGCGGGGTTTAGCCAATCCACTGGCCACGGGGCCAGGCGACGAAAAATATTTGTAAGGAACGGATAGTGGGTACAAGCCAGCACAACCACATCGGTTCGCGCCCCGTGGCGATCCACAAAACACTCACTGATTTCTGTCCGCACAACCTCATCATCCACCGATCCCGTCAACATGAAATGCTCCGCCAACGCGGCTAATTTTTCAGCCCCCACAAGGCGCACATTCACGTTGCTGGCAAATTCAGAAATCAACGCCCTAGTGTAGTCGCGTTGCACGGTGGCGGGTGTTGCCAAAACGGACACCTGTCCGCTTGCGGTGCGCTCTGCCGCAGGTTTGATCGCGGGCACGGTGCCAACGATTGGTATTTTCAACCGTTCACGCAAATGGGGCAGGACCAATGTGGAAGCTGTGTTGCACGCGACAATTATCATTTTAGGGTCATAGCGCTTAATCAACCCGTCAAAAACGCCCAACATGCGTTCCACAAGTGCCCCTTCCTCCCAATCGCCATAGGGAAAGGCTGCGTCATCACCGACATAAATGAATCGGTGATCGGGCATCAATACCCGCGCTTCACGAAGCACGGACAGGCCGCCAATTCCGGAATCAAAAACGAGTATGGTCATAGGGTTTGTGTAATGCGACTTACCACCGGGTGGCAAGTGTTACCACTCTATCTGCTACCGAATGCCGGAGCGGAGGTACGCTTTCCAAATCCGGCATTGTGGGGTTTGAGGGTTCGGGCAGCAGGCACCGACACTTGTTTCTCCATCATTGCTTCTGCCGCTACCCGCAACTCAGCAGCCCGCGCTACAAGATCGGTATCATCAGTAATTTTACCAATTGTGCCTGATTCATGAATTTCGATTTTGGGCTCAGGCCGTGCCCCAAAAACCTTCGCGGTCTCTTCAGAAACTTCCCCTTCACGGCTGTTCTTGAAAACCAACATGGAAGCCATAATTGCCTGGGGAATTCCAAAGATAATTGCCAGAGTAATTCCTTGTAAAGGCGTATCGAATAATCCCAACACCACCATCGGTGCAAGTGTAAGAGCCATGTAAAATTTTGCGAACGTTGTTTTTCCGCTGAAATCCCGGCTACGCTTAAAACTCAAACATAATTGAACCCATGCGCCGATAGCATAAAACAGTGCAGCAACGGGAGCCACTTCAAAAATTTTCAATATCCCGCCTGAGACAACAGACAACCAGTTCTCTAAGCTTGTGCCGGTTGTACGAATGAGCAAAACAGATGCAATTGCAAAGAAAATCATGCCGCTAAGCGCGCTTAGCAGGAAATATGGCAAACGCTTTATACGTCCTGATGGGCTGAAAAGAATTTCAAACATCGTTTCTTTCCCCGGTGAAGTTCAAATGACACCATGAAAAGTTTGAATTATTGTGAATCAAATAGAGGGCATTCGCCCGGATATTAAGGGCTCAATCGCTGAATTTCTATTACTTCAGGGAAATCTTTTAATCCGTAATCGAGATAGTAGAAGATAAACCAGAACAAAAAGAAGACTATCCCACTTAACACCGTATTCCAAAACATCCGTTTGCCCAGTTGGGGATTGACCGGGGCGGCGGCGTCGCTGCCCGGAACGACCTCCCCCGCTTCCAACTGCGATTTCACCCGAAACGGCAAAGTGATGAACAAAGTTGTCCACCAGATGACAAAATAAATTGCTATTCCTGTTACTATTCCCACGGCTACACCTGTTCCAATTCCACCAGAGTTCCGGTAAAATCTTTTGGGTGCAGAAAAAGCACTGGCTTTCCGTGAGCACCGGTTTTGGGTTCCCCATCCCCCAGCACACGCGCACCTTTTTGTTGCAAATGGTCTCGCGCCGCCAGAATATCCTCCACTTCATAACAAATATGATGCATGCCGCCGGAAGGGTTAGATTGGAGAAACTTTGCGATTGGAGATTTTTCTCCAAGCGGCTCCAGCAACTCCACTTTGGTGTTTGGCAATTCCACAAAAACGACGCTCACCCCGTGCTCTGGAAGTGGTTGTGGTTTACTTACCTTTGCTCCCAAAGTGTCACGATAAAGAGCAGCCGCCTGTGCCAGATCCGGTACAGCAATTGCGATATGATTTAATCTGCCAATCATGGTTTACGCTCAATTTTACACAAATACGGTGATCAACGGTTTTTTGCCCCAAAGCTCCCGCACTTCGGCGCGAATTGCTTTTTCCACCGCCCGTTCAATCCGGTTATCATCACGGCGTTTTTTCATGGGGATATTTTCAAATGCACTGACCCCGGCATCAAATAAAATATCCTCAAAGCTGTCTTCATCAACCATCTGCGGCAGGCCTTCGCAAACAATTTCCGGGTCTGCCAGAAGATTGCCTTGCTTATCAATCACCAGCGACATAACCACATGGCCGACCCAGGACAAAATGCGTCGACGCTTAATTCCCATTTCGTCTTCCGTGCCAACCATTCCCCCGTCTTTATAAATTCTGCCATGGCGAACCTGTTCCAAAATTTCGGCAGGGCCCGGTGCCAGGCGAAGCATGTCGCCGTTTCTAATCGGGGCAACATCAGGTATTTTGCACTCTCCCATCAGCCCGGCATGGGAGCTTAAATGGCGGGCTTCAC
>QILU01000192.1 GCA_003233475.1 Ahrensia sp. | reverse complement strand
CATAGGCCGCAATAACCCCCAGCATAATCAGGGTCCACATGTTGTAATTACGGGTCAGCAAGGACGCCCAACCGCGTTTGAAGAATGGCCACGCGGCCCATAAAACAACCGGGGTGGCAAGAGCCAATTCAATGTAAAGGGTGGTGCGCTCGCCAAACCATTCACGGGTATTGAGGCCAAGCAGTGGCCCCATAGTGAGGATGAGCAGGGGGATAGCACCGGCAACGGATACCCAAAAACGACGGGTGAAATCAATCAGTTCCGGGTTTGGCTCATCGGTGGGAACGCCCATCGGTTCCAAAGCCATGCCGCAGATCGGGCAATCGGTCGGGTGATCTTCAATAATTTCAGGATGCATTGGACAGGTGTAAACCGTGCCTTCTTCTGTGACCTTGGGTTTGCGCTTATGGGCACCCGATACGTAAAATTCCGGGTCAACCTCGAATTTCCCGTGACACTTTGAGCTACAGAAATGATAGTCATTTCCGTTAAAATTCAAGGTTTGCCGATGTTTGGATCAACCTTCATCCCGCAAACAGGGTCGGTTTCGGTCTTGGTGTCAATTTCGTTAGTTGCGGCGGAGGCTGTGGTGCGCATAATTTCAATCCAATATCAATTCTTACCAGTTCATATAAAGCTTCTAGTCAGGGGAAGGTCAAGGAATGAATTTCGTTAAGAAGGATTGATGCGAATGAAGCTGGAATTACGGCACACTTAAAAATAACTTCCGTTAATTCTTGATCGTTTCAGCTTTCGTTAAGATTGCGCGGACATTGTTGGCAGATAGATTTGATTCGCCCACTAGTGGCGAACACAGTTCAAATGCGTTGGGACAGGATTTTTATGCAGGCCAAAGACCACCAGGTAGATGATGTTCAAGATGCCATTGATATTGTGAGTTTGATTGAAGCCGCCGTGGTGATTTATCCATCGGTTGCAGAATGTTCAGGGGTTTCACTTTGCGCCCAGGATGTGATTGCTGATATCGCCTGTGACCGCCACAACAATGAGGCGATATCCCGATTTCGAGATAACCCGGCAGCGTTTGTTCAAAGTGGCGACATGGTAGACATAGGGCCGATCACTGCCTCTTCATTTGCGGTGTTGATTTCTGCTCTGGAATCGGTGGCTTCCGCCGGACATGCGTTGGATCAGTTGACCGGTAAGCGGATTTAATTTCAGTACATACCCCGCTGTATTCGGGTGGCTATACTCCCCAGGTTTTTTCAAGAACCCGAAGCCAGTTTCCATGGCATAGTTTGTTCATGAGTGGCTCGTTGAAGCCATGGGCGTGCATCGCTTTCCTTAAGTTGGGAAGCTCGGCGACGTTGGAAATTGTTTCCGGTACATCCGCCCCGTCATAGTCTGAGCCGAAGCCCACACGATCTTCTCCCAGTATGCCAATTAGATGATCGAGATGGCGCAGAACTATATTAAGAGAAGTGCCTTTGGCCTTTTGACCGTCCTTTCGCAAAAAGGCCACGGCAAAATTGACCCCCACCATTCCATCACTTTCCGCAATGGCGCTAAGCTGTTTGTCGGTCAAATTACGTGAGCTCTCACAAAGGGCATGGACATTGGAATGGGTGGCGACCAGCGGCGCGTTGCTGTGTTTGGCAATGTCCCAAAATCCGGCTTCATTTAAGTGGGACAGATCGAGCATGATTTTTAGCTCGTTGCAGCGACGCACAAGGCGCAATCCTTTGTCCGTCAGGCCCGGGCCAATGTCGCCATTGCCGGGAAAACGAAACGGAACACCATGGCCAAATATCGTCGGACGGCTCCAGACCGGGCCGAGGGAGCGCAGACCCGCCTGATGAAGCACGTCGAGGGCGTGCAGATCCCCATCAATCGCCTCCGCCCCTTCCATATGCATGATGGCGGCAAGTTTTCCGCGTTTCATACAGTCTTTGATCTGTTTGACCGAGCGACAAATTTCCAGCGCGCCCCGTTCCTGAAGTTGGATTAGAATTGCGGCTTGGGTCATCGCAACCCTTGTCGCTTCGCAATATTCAACTGGGTCTGGCAAGGGCAGATCGTAGCTCGGCTGGTTCATTTCTTCGAGGTTGTCGAGTGAAAAATCGGGGGAGGGAACGTAAATGGCAAAAAAACCCCCGGCGAAGCCCCCCATTTTTGCTCTTGGAAGATCAACCGCCCCGTCGCGCCCAGTAACAAATGTATCAACCGCTTCAAGCCCACCGGCCTGATAAAGACCCAGCAAAACATCATTATGTCCATCAAAAATGGGGGGAGTGGTATGATCCATTCGGGCACCTTGCGGGAATTCAAACTTTAGTGTGACTCAAATTTCAAATGTTGTATATGGAAAAGGAATATCCCAAATTTTCAAAATACAGTTTTCCAAATGAACAATAACGAGCAAAAACAGTTCCTCACGGATTGTAAAGCCGCGCTACAGGACGGCACTTTCAGGCGTGTGGTTTTCAGCTCGCGAGAAAAAGGGATGAACAAGTTTCGTGCAAATTTTGAGTTGGTTCTGGGGGGCAAAAAGAAACTCGTTCGATACAGCGATAATCAGCCCCGGGTTAATCAATCGAGCGATGATCAACTCAATGAATTGGATGTTGATGGATTGAACAAACAATTCTCTGGCACTGAAATTTCACCGTTTCGGGCGGCGACCTTATACACGGAAAATTTCGATCTGCACTATTCTGAGAACCGCAAACTGGTGCCCCGTCTGTATAAATCGAAGGCTAGTATGAAAGGGCAGATACAGGAGCATAACCGGCGGAAAAATTACGTTTTGCGTGAAGACAAGCCCTATTTAAGGGGGCTTGGCGTTACCAGCGATAAAGGGGTGGTGATCAAAAAGCATTACGCAAAATTCCGCCAGATTGCTAATTTTATTGAGATCATTGACCGGGATATTGGAGATTTTGTTGCCAATGCCGAACAGCCGATTTCGATTTTGGATCTGGGGTGCGGTAAGGGCTATTTGACCTTTGCCGCCTATGACTACGTTCGCTCCCGCGCCAAAGTTGAGCCGGTTGGAATTGGCATAGATGTCAAAACCGATA
>QILU01000250.1 GCA_003233475.1 Ahrensia sp. | reverse complement strand
AAGCCAAAGCCCCTCCCCCAAATAACCCGTTCAGTCTGGGTTCCGGTTCCTGATCTTGTGGAGCGTTCTGAATTTGGTCGCCTGCCCAAAATTTCCGACGGGGGGGTGCGTCCGCTTGATGCCTATTCCCAGTCCAGCGGAATGGTTGGTGCAAACCGAATTGCTATAATTGTTGGCGGGCTTGGTCTTAGCCAAACCGGAACCCAAAGCGCCATCGAGGATTTACCCTCTGAAGTAACCCTTGGGTTTTCCCCCTTCGGCAATTCCCTGCAACGGTGGATGCAACGCGCACGGCGCGAAGGCCACGAGGTAATTTTACAACTGCCGATGGAACCGCTGGGTTACCCGACAATCAACCCGGGCCCGCGCACCCTGACAAGCCGCGCCAGCAGGGGCGAAAATCTCAAAAACCTGCGATGGTCCCTTGGCCGGATGACCAACTATCCTGTGGTGATGAATTATCTGGGTGCGGGATTGAGCAACAAACCGGGCGTTCTTCGCCCGATATTAAATGAAATTCGAAAGCGCGGACTTGGGTTCATTGACGATGGCTCTATTCAGGCCAGCCAGGTAATTTCAATCGCCAAAGATATTCGCCTGCCCCACGCGCTTGGAGCAATGACCATCGATTCAGACCGCGATGAAAAACGCATTCGGGCAAGTTTACGGAATCTCGAATCACTGGCCCGCCAAAAAGGCTTTGCCATCGGTGTTGCAACCGCCTTTCCCGGCAGTGTCGAGATAATAAAATCCTGGGTGAAGAATGCGCAAAAACGCGGGATACTGATTGTTCCGGCGAGCAATTTGATCAAAGATTATACCCCGTGAATGAAATTGATAGGAGCACCCTGCCCTATCGGCCAAATGTGGGTATCATGGTTATAAACCACGCCGGAAAAGTATGGTGCGGCCATCGAGCCAATACAAGCGACACGGAATATGCAAATTCCTCCCGATTATGGCAAATGCCCCAGGGCGGTGTTGACAAAAATGAAGACCCGCAAACGGCTTCACTTCGAGAGCTTTATGAGGAAACCGGAATAAAGTCGGTTTCCCTGCTCGATGCCACTGAAAACTGGATAACTTACGATTTCCCCCAGGGTATTCCCCGCAAGATCAGCGATAAATATCGCGGCCAAAAACAAAAATGGTTTGCTTACCGCTTTGAGGGGGATGATTCTGAAATTCAAATCAGCCCGCCGCCGGACGGGCACGAGGCAGAATTTGATGACTGGCGCTGGGAAGAAATAAACCGCCTGCCGGAACTCGTGGTGGAGTTCAAAAAAGATATTTATCAACAGGTGGTAAAACGCTTCGCCCACCTTGCGGCTCCTGCCAAATAGCAGCTGCTATTGAAACGCCCTCTCTTGATTTTGTAAAAATAATTAATTTTGTTCTTGTATTGTTCTCTTGTTTATTCTAGGAAGATATTCCTGAAAACATTCAGACATGGTCAATTGCCAAATCAATTGCAAGGAGAACAAATATGGAGACCAGTGTTGAAACCATTGATCGCGCTGAGCGATTTGCGTTCGCTCCTGCTGGCTCTCCATGTGTGGCCGCCAGCAGAAACGGCAGTGGAAGTGCCGCCCATATGGAAGCGGTTGTTGCCCGCGCCAAAATTCGCATCCCTGATAACCAACGACGTGGGCGGGCAGCAGGGCTGAATCCGACCGGGCGGTTTGAAACCTCCAGCCGCCATTTATTTGATGATGGTTGGCAAACCCTTGACGAATTGCCCCCGTTTAAGACCGAAGTAACAGTGGAAAATGCCCGCTCCATTATTACCCGTAATGATTCCCCCGATATACCCTTTGACCGTTCAATCAACCCTTATCGCGGTTGCGAACACGGCTGCGTTTATTGTTATGCCCGCCCCAGCCATTCTTATATGGGGCTTTCAGCCGGGTTGGATTTTGAATCCAAACTGTTCGCAAAGCCCAATGCAGCAAAGCTGTTACGCAAAGAACTTGCTTCCCCCGACTATCAGGTGAAACCCATTGCCATCGGCACCAACACCGACCCCTACCAACCCATTGAAAAACAGTGGCGGCTGATGCGGGAAATTCTGGAAGTTCTTGATGAGACCGATCACCCCGTGTCGATTATCACAAAATCATCCCTGATAACCCGCGATATGGATATTCTCTCCCGCATGGCTGAAAAAGGCCTGGCGCGGGTGTCCATTTCTGTCACTTCCCTCGACCGCAAGCTTTCCCGGGCTATGGAGCCGCGTGCGGCAACCCCTGCCCTGCGGTTGGATACAATCCGCCAGCTTAATGAAGCGGGCATTCCCACTTCCGTACTGGTTGCTCCGGTTATTCCTGCCCTTACCGACCATGAGATGGAGCGTATTTTAGATGCAGCTGTTGCCAATGGTGCTGAAAGTGCCGGATATATTTTGCTGCGCCTGCCGCGGGAAGTAAGCGGCTTGTTCAAAGATTGGCTGCTGCGACATTATCCGGACAGTTATTCCCATGTTCTCTCCCTCATGCGCACCATGCGCGGGGGCAAGGATTATGATTCTGATTTCGGCACACGAATGAAAGG
>QILU01000215.1 GCA_003233475.1 Ahrensia sp. | reverse complement strand
AAAAACTGGCGGGTCGGCGGCTAAATGTCCGTGGAGAAATTCTAATTCAGGCCACCGCCCACCGTACCCAGGAGCGAAACCGCGAAGATGCGCGAAAGCGGTTGGTTGAGATATTGGCGAAGGCCGCCGCCCCGCCCCCTCCAAAGCGCCGCCCCACAAGGCCAAGCCTGAACGCGCGCAAAAAGCGGGTGGATACAAAAACCAAACGCGGCACCGTAAAGAAATTACGTGGGCGGGTGCGGGATGAGTGATTTATTTCTCACTGCTGGTGTTTTCGGCATTGTTCTCCCCAGAGTGATCAAGACCAAATGGCAGTTTGGCCCAGACTCGTTCGTGGACAAAATACAAAACCAGTTTGGTCAGCACCTCTAAACCACCGATCGAAATTGCTGTTCCAATATTGCCTGTAAAAAACCATGCCAGCAGCATTGTATCGAGGGAGGCAATGGTGCGCCATAGGGCGGTTTTTGCGCCGGTGCGTTTTACACTCTCGACCCGCCTTCCATCTTCAACGGTGACATCCCATTTCAGTTTTGCCCAGAACCGCTCGTGCATGAAGTAGAGAACCATCTTGGTAAGGACTTCGGCGACGGCAATGTAAGTAGCGGTTTCCAGTGCTTCACCAGCGCTGCTCTCCATGCCAAAAAATGGCCCAATGTAGGTGATGAGAAGATAGGACAGAATAAGGGTGTCGATGGTACCCACTACCCGCCATGAAAAAGCCTTGGCGACAGATCGCCAGACCTTGATTTCAGGAGGGTTGGGGGGGTCAAGCCTTGGGTCTTCCGGCCCGAATATCGGTTTTTCTGGTTGTTCACGCATGGATTTCTCCAAATCCTGCTGCGAAATAAATTGCCGCTTTCAAATTATCTACTCCCATATCTTTTTCGCTTGAAGTGGAAACTACTTTTGGAAATGCCGCGGGTCGTTTTGATACGGCGGCAAGAGTTTCCTTTTCAAGCTTTTCCAATGCCGGGGGTTTGATCTTATCGGCCTTGGTCAACACAAGTTGATAAGATACCGCAGCCCTGTCCAGCAAGTCCAATACCTCGTTGTCGTTTTTTTTCAACCCGTGGCGGGAATCAATCAACACGAAAACCCGCCGCAAGGTCGAGCGCCCCTGGAGGTAAGAAAAAATAAGCCGTGTCCAGGCTTCCACCGTGGCCTTGGGCGCTTTGGCGAACCCGTAGCCGGGCATATCAACCAAAGCCAGTGGCGGGACATCGTTCTTAAAATCCGTGTCTTTGCTGTTGTCCTGTACAAAGAAATTCAATTCCTGGGTACGACCAGGAGTGTTGGAAGTGCGCGCTAACCCTTTTTTTGCGGTTAAAGCATTGATCAGCGATGATTTGCCCACATTGGAACGCCCGGCGAAAGCAATTTCAATAGGCCCTTCCTCGGGCAGAAATTTCATAGCCGGAACACCGCGCACAAAAATCCACTCCGGTGCGAAAAACTTTCGCGCCAACCCTTTTAGCCGGGCCTGTTCTTCTTCTTCGCTCATGGATTCATTCATGCCTTCAGCCCGTAAAAATCTGCAACCACTTTCCAGCCCTCTTCTGCCGTATCCACAACGGTAAAGAGATCAGCATCGTCGGGGGAGATAGTGCCTTCCTCGGCAAGTGCTTCCACGTTAATCACTCGACTCCAGAAATGTTTGCCGAACAACAACACGGGAATGCGCTCCATCCGCCCGGTTTGAATTAAAGTGAGAGTCTCAAAAAACTCATCCAGGGTGCCAAACCCGCCGGGGAACACGGCAACAGAGCTCGCTCGCATTAAAAAGTGCATTTTTCGAATGGCGAAATAGTGGAAGTTGAAACTGAATTCCGGCGTCACATATTCATTTGGCGCCTGCTCATGGGGCAGTACAATGTTGAGCCCGATATTGGGTGCGCCCACATCTACTGTTCCACGGCTTCCAGCCTCCATGACACCGGGGCCACCACCGGTGACCACCACATATTCGGTATAGTTGGTTTTTTTTGAGGCTTTCGAGGCAAGCTGTGCGAATTTTCGAGCCTCAGAGTAATATTTGCTGCTGGCTTTCAGGTTTTTGCGTTGCACTTCATTTTTTGCCGCCCAGGGGTCCTTACCCGGTTCGGCAATTCTGGCTCCGCCGAACAAAACGGTGGTGGAAATAATCCCTGCCTCTTCCAGCAGTAACTCCGGCTTCATCATTTCCAGTTGCAGGCGGATTGGCCGTGTTTCCGGGCGACAAAGAAAGTCCTGATCATCAAAGGCCAAACGGTAGGCCGGTGAACGGGTTTGGGGTGTATCGGGAACAACCTTGGCCTCTTCGCGGTCTTTGCGGGATCCTTTAAGCGGATTTCGGGGCTGGGGCTTTTTAGGGGAGGGCATGAAAGAATCTCGATTAAATTGATGTACAGCCCTTACCACAGCCTTTACTCTTGTCGTTGAAATTCGTCAAAGGCCCATTATTTCTGCCTTGCTCCTGTTCCCGTCGCAGTTATAAAGGCGCAACACCAGATCAGGATATTTCCCATGAATACGTCAGACATTCAAACCATAATTGAAAACGCCTTTGACGATCGCGACAATGTCAACATCAAGGTAACAGGAGAAATTCGCG
>QILU01000232.1 GCA_003233475.1 Ahrensia sp. | reverse complement strand
GCCTATTACACCTTTGGCGGTTGGAAGCGTTCCCATTTTGGTGATTTGAACCAACACGGACCGGATGCGTTCAAGTTTTATACCCGCACAAAAACCATCACTTCGCGCTGGCCCTCCGGAATAAAAGAAGGGGCCGACTTTTCTATTCCCACCATGTGACGACAAATGTTTTGAAACTTATCCCCGTCTGTCGGGCATGAATGACAATGCTTCTCAATTCATTTTTGAGGAGCATTTTTTATGTTTGACCAGGAAACTAAAACTGAAATCGCTAAAATTGCCAAACAGCTGGATGTTCCGCTGGCCGCCCTGTTGGCGGTAGCGGAGGTGGAATCCGGCGGGCGCGTTTTAGCCAAGGTGCGAGGTAAATACGAACCGCTGATTCGTTTCGAGGGGCATTATTTCAACCGCTTTTTGCGCGGCGATGCAAAACTGGAAGCGCAGGCGGAGGGGCTGGCCAATGCACGGGCTGGTGCGGTGAAAAACCCCCGTTCGCAGACGCGGCGGTGGAATTTGCTTAACCGTGCCATCAAAATCAACCGCATCGCGGCGCTTTCTTCTGTTTCGTGGGGGTTGGGGCAGGTGATGGGGGCGCACTGGAAATGGCTTGGGTATGGCAGTGTTGATGCGCTGGTTGAACAGGCCCGATCCGGGGTTGCGGGGCAGGTGGCATTAATGGCGCGCTATATTGAAAAAGCCGGGCTGATAAAAGCACTTCAGGAACGGGACTGGCTGGCTTTTGCCAGAACTTATAATGGCCCTGCGTTTTATAAAAACCGGTACGATACCAAAATGGCGGCGGCGTTTGAACGGTTGAGTAAAGAGTTGGGCCGAAAAACCAGTATAAAGGAGCTGCCTGAAATTATTGATAAGGTAAAAGGAGGCACGAAAGACGAGCGCTTGATGTTCGGGGCGCGGGGCGCGAGGGTAAAAGAGTTGCAAAGGGCGTTGACAAAAATTGGCTATATATTGGTGGCGGATGGGTTGTTTGGTCTGGTGACTGACCGGGTGGTCAGGCAATTTCAACGCGATCACATGATTGCGCAAACAGGAATTTTCGGGTCTGCCGAAAAAGCACTTATTTTTGGCAAGCGAAATTCGGTATTGAGTTGCATCAAATCGGCTAAAACCAAATCGAAAAAGAAGGGAAAACGGGCATTTAGTGCAACCCGTGCCAGGATTAAAGCAGCGCAAAAGGGGTTTAAGCAGCGGTTGCGGAAAGGCCTTCTTTCCATTTCCCGACGGATAGCTTAATCTGGGGTTGAGTCGGAACCACTGATTTGAAATGTGCCATGAAATCGAAAAATGAGCGTTTAGCCGAAATTTTGAGCCTGGGGCCGGTGGTTCCCGTGTTGCAGTTTGATGATGTGGAAACCGCCGTGAACACCTGCCGTGCACTTGTTGCCGGCGGCTTGCCAGTGGTGGAAATCACACTTCGCACTCCCGCAGCACTTCGGTGCATTGCTGCCGTATCCAAACAGGTTGATGGAGCGATTGTTGGCGCGGGCACTGTGATGAGCCCGGGGATGATGAAAGATTGCGTTGAAGTGGGTTCCCAGTTTCTTGTCTCCCCGGGCGCAACGGTGGAGTTGATAGAAGCCAATAAAAAACTGGATATTCCGCTTTTGCCCGGTGTTGCAACTCCAAGCGAAGCCATGGGGTTGATGGGGGAGGGCTATGAGTATTTGAAGTTCTTCCCGGCGGAAAAAGCCGGTGGGGCCGGGTATCTAAAAGCCATTGCGCCAGCGTTGCGCGGGGTAAAATTTTGCCCGACCGGGGGGCTGAACAGCAAGAATGCAGGAAAATACCTGGCGCTTGATAATGTGATTTGTGTTGGCGGCTCGTGGGTGGCTCCGAAGAAAAAAAGCGTGGCGGGGGATTGGGATGGTATAAGTGAATTGGCGGCGGAAGCCTGCAAGTTGGCTGGTTGATATTGGTTAGAATAGAGCATTGGTGAGAATTTCTGTTTTGTTGCGCGTTTTGTTTTCGATCATATTTCTGCACATGTTCAGCGTGGCCGTGGTCGCTGCCGAGCGCTTGGTGGTATTCACACCCTCCAGCTTAATAAATGTGATGGATGAAATTGCCAAAGCTTTTGAAAAAGATCGAGGGCAGGAGGTGGTGCTTTCGATCGGGGGTACATCGCAATTGGCCCGACAACTAAAAGCGGGGGCACCCGCCGATATATTTATTTCGGCCGATAAGCGCTGGATAGACTGGGCCAATGAAAACAATCTGATCGACAAAAAATCGCAGACAATAATTGCCGGGAACAGGTTGGTTGTGGCGGTGCGAAATGAGGTTGAAAACTGGGCGGATGTTGAAGCACTTTTGACCCAATACCCGTTTGCCATGGGGGAACCGGATTCGGTGCCCGTGGGGCAATATGGCCGTGAAGCGCTCATGACTAAAGGGTGGTGGGGGCAGGCAAAAAGTAATGCAGTTTACGGGGAAAATGTTCGGGTGACGTTGCGACGGGTGGCGCTTGGTGAAGTGGGTGCGGCCATTGTTTATGCTACAGATGCAATTGTTGAACCTTCGGTGAAAGTGTTGATGACCTTTCCGCAAAAAAGCCATACGGCGATCTCCTATTGGGCTGCGC
>QILU01000189.1 GCA_003233475.1 Ahrensia sp. | reverse complement strand
GTATTTGCACCAATGGCTGAGTCCACCGAATTGTTGAGATTAAGAGAGAAGGTCTCATTCAACTCAAATTCAGGGTCATCAATAATGGCCAGATCGATCAGCAATGTTGGGCCAACTGTAATTCCCCGGGTAAACACAATGCTGGAACCGCTCACCACACTGCCAATGTTGTTGTGAGCGAATTCGTCACTCACCCCGCTTGCGCTTTGCAACCCGATTGTTGCTCCGGCTCCGTCATCCCCGACACCATCGAAGATAACATCTTCATAATTAAAGCGAATTTCTCCGTCCGCCTCATTAAAGACTACTTGAAAACTGGCTGTGCCCGAGCCATCGCTGTTGTTTGTGACGCCTTCCCATTGAATGATAAATTGACGCAATCCAACTTCTGTTCCGATCGTTTCCACGAACACATTACCGCCAAATGTATTCAAATCATCCCAAAATGGTGCAATAACCGGACGCCCGCCCAATGCACTGCCGTCAAGGGATTCATTATCGGGCGCAACAACCGGACTACCAAATGTCACATAACCATTTGCGGAAATGAATGCCGAGGAAAACGAATTTCCGTAGAAATCAAAGTCGAATCCCAAATTGCTTTGAGTTACACTGTCATCACCCAGGCTCAACGCCTGGCCGGTTGCGGAAATATCAAAAAACGTGCTGCCGGTTAAGTCATAAACGGAACTATAATTAGTATCAGGAGCCGTATAGGTAAGGGTCAGTCCGTCGAAAGAAAAATCATCCTGTCCAAATGCGATGATACTGTTTGTTATAGCGTCAGTTAGCGATTCATGGTCTGCGGCAGTCGCCGTGTTATCCAACAGAAATACATCGGTCGATATGGTTGCCCCCTGATTGACTGCCCCTTCAATTAGAATTTCGAAACGGGCATTCCCTCCCTCAACTGCAACCGGATCACTCGACAGCACCCAACGGGGTTCAACCTTTACGATAACTGTCGCGGTATCCACACTCAAATCCACGTCTTGAACGGTGTAGGTAAAGGAAACTTCGCCCGCAAAATTATTTGAAGCGGCAAACACCAAACTGCCAAACGGAGAAAGTGAAACTACCCCCTCGCCACCAGCCAGAGTGACGGGTGATGGAACATCAATCAACTGCCCGTTTACATGGGTGATAAGCGGGCTCCCATCGGGGATAAAGTCGTTAGCCAATACGTCAATTGCTACTGTTTCGCCAGCAAATGTAACCGCATCATCATCCACCGCCACAACCGGCTGATCATTGTCATTCAAATCTACCGTCAAAACGGTTTGTACCGTTGTGGCTGACAACAATGTCACGGTTCCGTTGGGGCTGACTTCTGTGGCAGTTGCGGTAACGAGCAGGTTATAAATTATTTCCGTACCGATTGCCGGAGGACGAAATACCAGAGTATCTATATCCAATGGGCCCAACACAACCGTTCCGCCTGTGATAGTCACCGGCATATTGTTCACCAGAATTTGCGAGCCTGCAGGAAGGTTGGAAATGGTTATATCGGCCAGAATTTCCGAACCATCCGTATCAAACAACGTGGTCTGAATAGACCCGGACAAATTGGCGTCTTCATCAATACCAGCCTGGGTTGCAATTACAATCAACTCCGGCGTGTCTGCGATTGCATTAATTCTAAACGTCACTGTCTGGCTTGCATCACTAAAGGAACCATCGATTTCGAAATTGCGAACAACAAAAACAACCGAAATTTCTTCATCCGAATTCTGCACTGGCAGAACGCGCATTTGAGTTCGGTCCCACTCGGAAATATCGATTGAGTTTTCATCCTGCGTGGCGGTGAACGAAAAGGTTCCATCGGTTAAAACAACACCGACTGGAATACCAACTGCCTCAAACTCCTGGGTTTCAGAGCTATCGGGCGAAATCGCATCAACCGAAATGAATGCGGAAGGCTGATCTTCATCTGTGCCGGGGTCAGTCATCGGGTCAGGTGCCACAATTGACAGAACCACATCATTGGCGATGGGCTGAATATCAAATGTTGCAAACCCCTGGGTATTATTGGTGCCATCGGTAACCACGTAGGCAAATGTCTCGTTGCCGCTGTAATAAGCGGCCGGAGTATAGCTAAAACTTCCGTCTTCTATGTTAATGCTGATCGTTGCACCATTGGTTAAAAGCGACGCGCCTCCCCCATCGACCGGATTGACCAGAAATCCCAGACCATTGTTGACAAGGGCAACGCCGTTGGAATCTGTAACGCTTAGAATATCCAGATCATCATTGTTCCTGTCCCGGTCATCAGCCAATAATCCGTTGCTCGCATCGGCAATAATCGGCACATCCTCGTCTTCAACATAAATATTGTTCCCCGCAACCGGCGCATTGCCTGCAGTGCCAAAAACAATTGTTGTGGTGGACGTGGTTGTGTGAATACCATCGGTAATACTCACCTCAATTACCCGAGGGGTAACCTGATCAAACAGGGCATCAATATTGCTGTTTGAATAAGTAATCGACTGAATTGCCGTCAGATAATTCGAAATTAGTGCCTGACCATCCAATTGTAATATGTATTCCGTGGCGGTGGCCGGAAGAGCCGGCACCTGAGAAAACGTAACATTGAAACCCAGATTATT
>QILU01000132.1 GCA_003233475.1 Ahrensia sp. | reverse complement strand
AAAATGGGGGCGTCCGGTTTCGCCTATGAATTGGCGCGACAATTTGGTTTGAAAATTGTTGAACCCCGCCCGGCGCTGGTGCCGTTTACGCTTGGGGGCAGTGAAGCTTTGTTTAAGGAGCTTTCAGGAGTATCGAGCGAGATTATTGTCAGTTGCGGAAAAACCTCATTTCGGGAAGCGGCTTTGTTTACCCATAAAGGGCTTTCCGGCCCCGCAATTTTGCAGATTTCTTCCTACTGGAAAAATGGTGATTCTATCACCGTTGATTTTTTACCAGAGCGAAGCGGTGATTGGCTGGTGGCGAACAAAATCCGTAAACCAAAATCCAGCCTGCAAACAATTTTAGGAGGTGCTTTGCCGGAACGGCTGGTTGATGCCCTGCTTGAACGGATGGGTGTAGACGAAACGCTCAGTGAGCGCATGGCCGACATGACGGATAAATCGCTAAAAGATATTGAGCAACAATTGCACAATTGGCCGTTCAAACCCAATGGCACGGAAGGTTTTGCTAAAGCTGAGGTGACCGTTGGCGGCATTGATACAGCCGAGCTTTCTTCAAAAACAATGGAGGCAAAGAAGGTGCCAGGACTTTACGTAATTGGTGAAGCGGTTGATGTGACCGGTTGGCTGGGGGGATACAATTTTCAATGGGCATGGGCCAGCGGCGTTGCTGCTGGAGAGGTGGTTTAAGAGCTTCTGAATAATTAAGCTACAGCCCGTGATAAGGCGCATTGTGACCAGAGTTTTGAAAGCGCACTCACCAGATAATTAATATCCGCTTCGCTGTGCAAGGGAGAAGGGGTGATTCGCAAGCGCTCGCTGCCTTTTGGAACGGTGGGATAATTTATTGGCTGAACATAGATGCCGTAATTGTCGAGCAACAGATCAGAGATAAATTTGCACTTTTTTGCGTCCCCCACCATGACAGGCACGATGTGGCTGTCATTGTCCAGATGGGGCAGTCCGATGGCGGTTAGTTTTTCGCGTAGCATTTGTACATTGCGTCTTTGGCGCATGCGCTCCAATTCGCTTTGTTTAAGATGTTTGATTGAGGCGGTTGCACCGGCAGCTATTGCCGGGGGCAGGGCGGTTGAGAATATGAAGCCCGAAGCAAATGAGCGGACAAAATCTATCAGGTTTGACGTTGAGGCAATGTACCCGCCCATCACACCATAGGCTTTTCCAAGCGTGCCTTGAATAACGGTTACCCTGTCCATTAGCCCTTCGCGTTCAGCAATTCCGCCTCCGCGCGGACCATACAGGCCAACAGCGTGGACTTCATCAAGATAACTCATGGCACCGTGTTTTTCGCAGACTTCGAGAATATCTCGTATGGGGGAAATATTGCCGCTCATGGAATAGACAGATTCAAACGCCACGAGTTTTGGCACGTCAGGGTTGGCAGCGCTTAACAGACGATCCAGATCCTGCGGGTCGTTGTGCTTCCAAATGTGTTTTGGGGCGCGGGAATGGCGAATTCCTTCGATCATCGAAGCATGGTTATCGGCGTCGGAAAACACTTCAAGGCCAGGAATTTTTGATGCGAGGGTTCCAAGCGCCGCCCAATTTGCCACATAACCGGAAGTGAGCATCAATGCTGCTTGTTTGTTGTGAAGGTCGGCCAGTTCCCGTTCCAGCAGGATATGGTAATGGTTGGTGCCTGAAATGTTGCGGGTGCCGCCTGCGCCTGCGCCACATTTATCGATGGCCTCTTTCATGGCCGCAATTGTACCGGGGAATTGCCCCATGCCGAGATAATCGTTGGAACACCACACCGTGACTTCTTTTTCATTCCCCTCGCAATCAAACTTTATGGCCTTGGGAAAACGGCCCTGTTGGCGCTCAAGATCGGCAAATACGCGGTAATCACCGGATTCTTTCAAGACATCCAGTTCTTTGGTAAAAAATTGCTCAAAATCCAAGTTTTTACTCCCGACAAACACCAAAAAGAGTGCTTCCAGTGTTTGTTATAGTTGAAAAGATGGAAAAATAAAATGCGGCGAAAAGGTATATGTTCAATTATTTGTGTGATGGCTAATTCCCGCAAAGGGCGAACTTATTGAGTAATGAGAATTTTACCCCGGTGTTTGGCGGATTCCATCATCTCATGGGCCTGGCGAACCTGCTCAAAAGGGAATGTTTTATAGGTGGTGGTCTGGATTTGTCCGCTCGAAAACAATGGCCAGATTTTTGCCCGCAACTCAGCAGCAACGGCTGACTTAAATTCTTTTGGGCGCGGGCGAAGGGTGGAGCCGGTGAGGGTCAGGCGTTTTAACATGATCGGCATCAGGTTGAGTTCAACCTTTGAGCCTTTGTTGAAAGCAAGTTGGATAATACGAGCATCTTGATTGGCGGCTTTGAAATTTCGTTCCACATAATCGCCGCCGATTATATCGAGAATGATGTCTGCACCGCCAGCGTCTTTCACCACCTCGACAAAGTCTTCTTCATTGTAATTAATCGCCCGTTCGGCCCCCATCTCAATGCAGAATTTACAGCCCTCGGGTTTGCCGCTGGTGGCGAATACTTTTAAGCCCATGGCGGCACCGAGTTGAATTGCGGTGGAACCGATGCCACCGGCACCGCCATGAACGAGCAGTAATGCACCGT
>QILU01000223.1 GCA_003233475.1 Ahrensia sp. | reverse complement strand
ATATCCATTGATGCAATAGGGGATACGGACAATTGGGAGAATGCCTGGGCTGAAAGTGATGCGGTGCGGCGGGCTGAATGTCCGTGGGATGCGAAAATACAATCATGAGTGGAAAAAATACTGACGGTTTGGAAACGGGCTTTTTAGCTCAATCAGGGCAATACAATGCCGATGATATTGTGTCCATTCGTGAGCTGTTAGAGGGCATATCGGCCAGCGGGCTGGAAACTGTGCGGTTGGTATTTGCTGATCAGCATGGGGTGTTTCGGGGCAAGACGATCACCACCGACGCGCTGGAGTCCGCCTTTATCAACGGGGTCGGTGCGCCTTCAACCTTGTTGCTGAAAGACACTTCGCAAAAGACAGTGTTTCCCGTCTGGGAAGAGGAAACGGGGGTAGCGTCAAACGTGCTTCAGGGGGCGGCGGATTTGTTAATGGTGCCAGATGCTACAAGTTTTACCAGCGTACCATGGGCGCCCCATTCCGCCTGGATATTATGCGATACTGTTTATAAATCCGGTGAGCCGATTTCGTTTTCGCCTCGCACGGTTTTGAAAAATGCGGTGGACAAATTGGCCGCTAAAAACCTCGTTATGTATGTGGGGTTGGAGGTGGAGTTTCATATATTCGATATGGCTTCTTTGGAAAAGAAGGAACAGGGGCCGCATCACTTCTTGAGCGAAAGCACCTATAGCCAAAACGAAGAGGTTTTGGATGAATTAAGGCGTGCATGCCAGGCCATGGGGCTTCCAATACGCACAATGGAGGTGGAAATGGGGATTGGGCAATTTGAATTTACGTTCGACCCCGACACCCCACTGGTACAGGCGGATAATATGATGTTGTTTCGTACCATGGTCAAAGAATTATGCGCGCAAATGGGATTGCATGCCACGTTCATGTGTCAACCAAAAATTGACGGCGCGGCGGCCAGCGGGTGGCACTTGCACCAGTCATTGGTGGATCGATCGAGCGGGGAAAATGTGTTTATGCCAAAGAAGAAGGGCGAGCTTACACCGATTGCTGACAATTGGATTGCCGGGCTTTTGAAATTTGCCGCTGAAAGCTGCCTGCTCACCACCCCGACGATTAACGGCTATAAAAGATACCAGCAATTCAGAATGGCCCCGGACAGAATTCAGTGGGGGGTGGACAATCGTGGCTCGATGATACGGGGTTTGATGTTACCTGGTGATAAGGCGAGCCGGATTGAAAACCGGGTGGCGGAGACAGCGGCCAATCCCTATTTTTTCTTTGCGTCCCAAATTTATTGTGGTCTTGCTGGGATCGAAGGGGACTTAAAAGCCCCGCCTCCAGTGGAAACACCTTACAACAGCGACAGCGATATTTTGCCGAAGAGCTTAATCGAAGCAATTGTAGCGTTTGAGCAAAGCGAATTGTTCCACAAGGAAATCGGGCCGAACTTTGTTGATTACCTTTCCCATATTAAGCGCGCTGAATGGGACCGCTATTTGATGACGGTTTCGCAATGGGAACAGAAAGAATATTTCGACTTATTTTGAAGTTAAAAAACCGAGGCTAAAGGGGCCAATATGGCTGTTATTACTGAAATTGAAGACCTGAAACGAATTTATGAACGGCGGGTTCCCCGGATGTTTTTCGATTATACGGAAAGTGGTTCCTGGAGTGAACAGACCTTTCGCGAGAACAGTTCCGATTTTGACAAACTGTACTTTAAACAACGGGTTGCGGTGGATATGACAAACCGCTCGACCCGAATGAAGATGATTGGTGAAGAAGTATCTATGCCGGTGGCGCTTGCTCCCATCGGCATGGCGGGCATGCAGTGCGCTGATGGGGAGATAAAAGCGGCAAAGGCGGCAGAGGCATTTGGGGTGCCTTACACCCTTTCCACCATGTCGATTTGTTCTATTGAAGATGTGGCTGAAAACACCAACAAACCTTTTTGGTTTCAAGTCTACACCATGCGTGACAGGGACTATATGGATCGGCTGATGGACCGGGTTAAGGATGCGAAATGTTCCGCTATTGTGGTGACGGTTGATCTGCAAATTCTGGGTCAGCGCCACAAAGATTTGAAGAACGGGCTTTCCGCACCACCTAAGCTTACGGCAAAATCAATCATTAATCTTGCAACAAAAATCCGTTGGGGGCTTGGTATGTTGGGTACTTCCCGGCGGCAATTTGGAAATATTGTCGGCCACGCCAAGGGGGTGTCGGATTCATCTTCCCTAATTGAATGGACAGCCACCGCGTTTGACCAGACCCTTGACTGGAAGCGTATTAAACAAATTAAAAAACAGTGGGGGGGCAAGATGATTGTAAAGGGCATTTTGACCCCGGAAGACGCCAAACAGGCATTAAATATCGGTGCCGATGCGATTATTGTTTCAAACCATGGCGGGCGGCAACTGGATGGGGCTTTGAGCTCGATCCGTGCTCTCCCGGCAATTCTGGATGCGGTGGGGGACAAAATGGAAGTGCATTTGGACAGCGGAATTCGATCCGGCCAGGACGTGCTGAAAGCCATCGCCATGGGAGCCCACGGCACCTATATCGGGCGCGCCTATATTTATGGTCTTGGTGCCATGGGGCAGGAGGGGGTCACAACTGCGCTGGAGTTGATTCATAAGGA
>QILU01000103.1 GCA_003233475.1 Ahrensia sp. | reverse complement strand
GTTCCGGAGCGTGGATGAGCGGGTTTCAAAGCCAGCATAAATTGGAAAAAGGGCAAAGTCCGATAATCGTCAATGTGATGAATTTTGCCAAGGCCCCTGACGGGCAACCGACGCTTCTTTCCATGGACGATGCGCGCACCTTGTTTCACGAGTTTGGCCATGCCCTGCATGGGATCTTGTCGAATGTAACTTATCCGTCCGTATCCGGCACCGCTGTGGCGCGGGATTTTGTTGAACTCCCTTCGCAGGTTTATGAACATTGGCTTACCGTGCCGGAAGTGCTGGTAAAACATGCCCGTCATGTTGAAACAGGTGAACCCATGCCCAGTGAATTGCTGGACAAGGTCTTGGCCGCAAAAACATTTAACGCGGGTTTTGGGGCGGTAGAATTTACCGCATCCGCCCTGATGGATATGGAATTTCACAAATCCCGCAAGAAGCCGATTGACGATGTAATAGGGTTTGAGCAGGCGACACTTAAACGGTTGGGCATGCCGGATGCCATTACCATGCGCCACCGTACCCCCCACTTTGCCCATGTGTTTTCCGGGGACGGATATTCGGCCGGGTATTACTCTTACATGTGGAGCGAAGTGTTGGACGCGGACGCGTTTGCGGCTTTTGAAGAGGTGGGGGATGCGTTTAATGAAGAAATCGCCAAGCGCCTGCACGACAATATTTATTCCATCGGCGGCAGTGTGGACCCGGAAGAAACTTATAAGGCGTTTCGGGGAAAAATGCCCAGTGTTGATGCGATGATTGAAAAGCGTGGATTGGCTTAGCAGCGCACAACCCTGGCTTTAATCAGCTCTTTACAAGATGCGCACATTCCGGCACCGGGCAGGATGGCGCGCCATTGTTGAAAAATTCTGTCAGATTCTCGACCACCAGATCGGACATGGCCTGGCGGGTTTCCCATGTTGCACTGGCCACGTGGGGAAGGAGCACCACATTTTCCATAGCGATCAGTTCTGCCGGTATTTTTGGTTCATGTTCAAAGACATCCAACCCCGCAGCGCCCAACCGTCCTTCGCGCAACGCCAGAACCATTTCCTTTTCATCCACCACAGAACCGCGGGCCACATTGATTAAAGTGCCTTTCGGCCCCAAGCCATCGATCACTTTTTTATCAATCAGATGATGGGTTCCTGATCCACCGGGGGTGATGGCGATCAGCACATCACAGGCTTTTGCCATTTCTTCCAGATCGCCGAAATATTGAAGTTCCGCTCCGGGTTTTTTGTTGCGTGAATGATAAACGATTGTGCTGCAAAAGACGACCAGTTTTTCCGCAATAGCTTCACCAATTCTTCCCAACCCCACAATGCCAATTGTCTTATCCGCAATGGAATGGGTGAGAGGGGCAGGGCCTTCTTTTTCCCATCTGCCTTCACGCAGGTATTTATCCTGCGCCACAATTTGACGGGTGGTGGTGAGAACCAGAATTATTGCGGTATTCGCCACATCGTCGTTCAGGACATTGGGGGTGTGGCTCACCATGATGCCTTTTAAGGCCGCGTGTTCTGCTGCCACCCCATCATAACCGACACCAAAGCTGGAAATGATTTTCAAATTTGGCAAACGATCAATGATTTCTGCCGGGGCCCAGCCGAATGAGACCATGGCCTCGAACTTTGACAATATTTTATCATCGCAAGCGGCCAGTTCTTTGCCGTTTTTCAATTGAGTAACAGTAAAAGACTTGGTCAGATCCTCCAAAACAGAAGGGAAGAAATTTCCAACAATAAGAATTTCTGCAGACATGGGGTAATTCACCAAACAGGATTTCAACTGACCCAGATTAAAGAATAATTTTGCTAATGGCACCACCCATCAAAGATGTGTAATGTTGGGATGAGCAAAAATTTATTGAGTACTAAAATGAGCGACCCCCACGACATTACTAAAGATAAACGGCCGCATTTTTTTCGGTTGCTGGAAATGTGTGAAACTCTTGACCCTTTGCGTACTGCGGTTATTTGCCCTGAAGAAAAAACCGCCCTTGAAGGGGCGTTGTTGGCGCGGGATGAAAATCTTATTACTCCAATTTTGGTGGGTGAACGGGTGCGAATTGAACAAACTGCCAAAGACGCAAGGCTTGATATTTCCGGCCTTGAAATTATCGAAGCCGGTGACGAAAAGACTGCCGCCCACCGCGGAGTGGACCTGGTGGTGGAGGGTAAAGCCCAGGCTTTGATGAAAGGTTTTATTCATTCGGATACCTATCTTTCCGCTGTTATTCGCAAGGAAAATGGTCTGCGAACCGCGCACCGCACCAGCCATTGTTTTGTTATGGACATTCCCAATTGGCCAAAACCAATTATTATTACGGATGCGGCATTGAATGTGGCGCCTGAGGTTAAGCACAAGATTTCCATTACCCAAAATGCGATACACCTTGCCAAAGCATTGGGCATTGAAACCCCGAAGGCGGCCCTGCTTTCTGCTACTGAAAGCCCCAACCCGGCCATTCCTTCTTCGGTGGAGGCGCGCTTGCGTTGGATAATGCGGTGAGCGCGGCTGCCGCCAAATTAAAGGGCATCAGTTCTCCGGTGGCGGGGGATGCGGATATTCTGGTGGTCCCAACAGTGGAGGCCGGCAATATTTTCTTCAAGGCTCTGACATTTATGGCCGGAGCAGAAACCGCTGGACTTGTGGTGGGGGCAAAAGCGCCAGTGATTTTGACCAGCCGGGCTGACAGCGCTGAAGCACGCATTGCTTCATGCGCGCTTGCAGTGCTCTATGCCCGATATTTACAACAGGAGAATTAACGTGCTGGCTGCCTCTTGGCCTTAAGCGTCGCTTGGTGTAATTCACATTTATTCTTGGTCACAAGTTTTACTTTGCAGGTTTCAATAATGGAAAAATTTAATCAGATGAGTGGCGTTGCTGCTCCCCTTCCTATCATCAATATCGATACCGATATGATTATACCCAAGGACTATTTGAAAACCATCAAACGCACCGGTCTTGCTGAAGGTCTGTTTGCTGAAATGCGCTTGAACGAAGATGGTAGTGAGAACCCGGATTTTGTTTTGAACAAGCCCGCTTATCGCAATGCAACCATTCTTGTAGCCGGGGATAATTTTGGCTGCGGTTCCTCTCGTGAACACGCTCCATGGGCATTGCTCGACAAAGGAATACGATGCGTAATCTCGACCAGCTTTGCGGATATTTTTTACAATAATTGTTTTAAGAACGGAATTTTGCCAATTCGGGTCAGCGAAGAAGAGTTGGAAAAGCTTATGGATGACGCCAATCGGGGCGCTAACGCGGTGCTTAGCATTGATTTGGAATCCCAAACCATCAAGGGCCCGGATGGGGGTACTATCAGTTTTGAAATCGATGCGTTCCAAAAACATTGCATGCTCAACGGTCTTGATGATATTGGCCTGACAATGAAAAAGGTGGATTCCATCGACGAATACGAGAGCAAGCTGAGTGATCGTCCTTGGGTGTAGCGATTCGTTGTCTTGCGAGAATAACTTAACCTTGCATAGGAAAACAGAACAATAATAGCTGGATTGCTTGACACAGTAAGCGTCAAGAGAAGAAATTGGTAATTCACATATTTATTTTAACCCATTGATAATAATTAATAATTTTAAGCATAGCTTCAAATGATCAAAGATAAAGCAATACAGCTCCTTGAACTATAGGAATCATAATCGTAATTTCGGTTGTGATAAGAAAAAGCCATCGCTGACCTCATAGTAAGCGATGGCCCATTTCAAGCCCGCAATGATAGTATTAGGTGCGGGACATGGCAAAATATTGCTCTGATTTTGAATCAGATAATTGTGCTTTGGTCAAGCCTGATACGCAAATCAGCTGAAAGGCAATTAACATGGTCAAACGACCTTTTCCATCCTATTGGATGTACAAAGACAATAAAAACGAATGGCGTTGGAGATATAATGCTTCCAATGGTTTAATAATATCGGTGAGTAGTGAGAGTTATATAAACAAAGCCGATTGCGAACGCGGTATTGAAATCATGAAGGATTCAGCCAAGAGTCCAGTTTGGATGCCGACTGAATTGGTCAACGTTGCATAAATAGAACTTGCCCACCCGTTTTAACGGGTGGGCTTTTCAAACACCCCGATAATGGGGCCAAGCGCGCGCCATCCGCCTTGGTTGTAATTTTTCGTTTTTATTGCCGATACCGTGCCGTCCAGAAACAGGGCGTTGCTGGATTTTAAATTTACTCTGAACAGTTGTCCAAAATTCCAGAATGATACGGGGGTTTTTGAAATGGCAAAATGTATCATCTTTCCATCCCGGGAAATCCCCACCCCGTTGCGGATTTTGAAGCTGTTTGAATTTTTCAAAAATCGTGGGTGTAATTTGCCGTTGATCACCAGCATAGGGCCGGATTGGGTGGCAAAATCCGGTTTCAATTTCTTGGCCAAATAGGCTTTGGTTTCGGTTACTCCAAACCGGCCATTCTTGCCCCAAAACACCCCGTTGGGTAGCAGGTGAAAATTACCCCACCCGCCTTTTGTGGAAATATTTTTACTCTCAACTCCGTCTTCAACATAAAGC
>QILU01000062.1 GCA_003233475.1 Ahrensia sp. | reverse complement strand
GATAACAATCAAACCCCTGCCTCAAGCGGATTTCTTGGCGCGCACAGTTAGTTCCAGCGCAGGCTTGTTTTCCGCTAGCGCATCGGCGTGGCCAATCCAGATATCCAGAAAATCCTTCAACCATAGTTTAACGGCAGCATCATAAATCAGCCGGCCTTCCAGGTGTTGTGTGCGTTGTTGAGCTCCGGGCGATTCCATACGATGGGCACCCAGCACAGACCAGCGGTGCATCATGGCAAGGGTTAATTCGGTATGAAATTGCAGGGCATAGGCTCGCTCCCCATATCGAAATGCCTGATTGGGATAAACATCACCATAGGCCAACCGGGTGGCACCATGGGGGAGATCAAACCCCTCCCGATGCCATTGGTAAACCACTTTTGGCCAATGCATTAGGGCCGCCCCTTCCGGTGTCGGATGCAACGGATAATAGCCCACTTCGACCTGCCCTTCGGGATGTAAGTTCACCTCGCCACCCAAATGCCGAACCAGTTTTTGCGCCCCAAGACAGATGCCGAAAAAAGGGCGATCCTCTTTCAACGGCACCGCCAGCCAGTCGGTTTCCCGTTTGACAAATTCTTCTTTGTCGTTGGCGCTCATCGGGCCACCAAACATAACCGCACCGGCGTGTTCTTCCATTGTATCCGGCAATTGATCCCCAAGCGGCGGGCGGCGGATATCCAGCTCAAACCCCCGTTCCAGCAACTCCATTCCCACCCGGCCCGGCGTAGAGGATTCTTGATGCAAAATAATCAGGACTTTTGGCTTTTTCACAGAATTTTCTCCAGCGGAGCCTTTTATCGTCGAGTTAGCCCCGTCTGGCAAGAACCCGTTGTTTTAACGCCATGCGTTCATGGCGCAAAATGCCGATAAGCTCAGCCACCCGCCAAACCATATTATCCTCAAATTCATGCACCTTTCCATCCGCATAGACCATTTCCCAAAGATCCTCGACCAGGGCCAGGCGTTCGCTCTCATTCAACTCGGCTTTCAAAATGCTGGTGAAACTATAAAGATCAATAGATTCCCTTTGAGCTTTTTTCGCAGTTGCCGCCAGTTCAAGTGTTTCTTTTTCCGAGACTGCATAATGCTCTCTCAGGATAGAATGAAATTTCGCTTCTTCTTCCTCACGAACAATCCCATCGGCCGCAATAATGTGTACCATTAATACGGCGGCTGCGAGATTTTTGTCCAATACAGGAGCAATCTCAGCCTTTGCATCGATTTTTAACAGGGATTTGATTTGATCAAGCATCAGGTTAAAGCTTACTTCGTTAAGGTATAAAAACTTACATTATGTAGTCAGTTTACGCGCGGCCAATTCGGATAAATTTTTATTCAGAGAAATTTTAGAATTGAGGCCCAGAGCATGAAGCATGTCTACTATTTCACAACGCTCCTTATAACTTAGCCAATCATTCAATTTTTCACAAAGTAAAAGTGTTGATTTACGTGAGTCCAATGGTTGAGTTTGCACCCATTGAGCATAAACCATCGCTTCAACTAAGAGTTCGTCCTTGGCAATAAATTTCAGTTGCTTACGAACAATTTCCTCTTGTACAGGAGGGAGAGGAGAAGTTGTAACAAGCCCGACTAACAATGAAGCTGCAGCAATCACAGGGTTATCAATAGCAGCAATGGGGGATTCTTCCGATTGTCCGCGTAATTTATTTCGGCGCATCTGACCGCGTGCTTTGCCGAACACGTCAACTATTTCCGCACCCGCATCTCGCACCATTTTTAATCGATACCACCAGACTGCCGCACCAACCAAAATTGTAAACAGGAGTGGGATCATGTGAGTTTCTTTCTTTTTGAATTTTACTTGGAGCAGGAACTATTAAACCCGCCGCTCAATCATCATCTTTTTAATTTCAGCAATCGCCTTCGCCGGGTTCAACCCTTTGGGGCAGGTTTGGGTGCAATTCATTATGGTGTGGCAGCGGTATAAACGGAACGGGTCTTCAAGGTTGTCGAGACGCTCTCCGGTTGCCTCATCGCGGCTGTCGATCAACCAGCGATAGGCTTGCAACAGGGTGGCGGGGCCGAGATAACGATCCCCGTTCCACCAGTAGGAAGGGCAGGATGTTGAACAACAGGCGCACAGGATGCATTCATAAAGCCCGTCCAGTTTCTCCCGATCTTGCGGTGATTGCAGCCATTCTTTTTCGGGCTTCGGTGATACTGTTTTCAAATAGGGCTCGATGGCGCGGTGCTGGGCGTAGAAGTTGGTGAGATCGGGCACCAGATCTTTAACCACTGGCAAATGCGGCAGCGGGTAGATTTTGATATCACCGGAAACCTCATCCATGCCCTTGGTGCAGGCCAGGGTATTGGTGCCGTCAATATTCATGGCGCAGGAACCGCAAATTCCTTCGCGGCAGGAACGGCGGAAGGTCAGCGTTGGGTCGATATTCGATTTAATCCAGATCAAAGCATCTAAAACCATCGGCCCGCATTCATCGGTGTTGACCGAGTAGGTATCCACCCGCGGATTACCATCTTCATCCGGCGACCAACGATAAATCTTAAACTCACGCGCGGGTGTTTTTTGGTCAGAAGCAATCTTCGTCCAGACCTTACCATCTTCAACACGGGAGTTTTTGGGGAGTGTCAGTTCAACCATTTTCGCATCCTAATACACCCGCGC
>QILU01000083.1 GCA_003233475.1 Ahrensia sp. | reverse complement strand
TTGCTTCACAATTTTCTGGCCAGTTGGCTGAAGAAATGGGGGTGGTGAACAAGGCCTATGCGTCAGAAGATTTAATGGATGCGGCCAATGATTGGGCGGAACGATTGGCCAACGGCCCAACCTCGGCCCTTGGATATATCAAGAAAAATATGAACCTTGCAGAGGAAGGCACCTTGGCGGAAGCGCTTGATCAGGAAGCCTTGCACATGATGATGTCATTAAGAACAAAAGATCACAAAGAAGCCGCGAGCGCATTTGTCGAAAAGCGCAAGCCGGAATTCAAAGGGCATTAAAAAAATGACAAAATCCGTTACAACTGAAATGCGCGGGGAAATCGCTGTAATCTGGATCGACAACCCTCCAGTCAACGCGCTTTCCTTTCATGTTCGCCAGGGAATTGTAGAAGAGCTGGCGTCCGCACAAAAGCGCGCCAAAGCCGTTGTTCTGGCCGGGCGGAATGGCGCGGGTGCGGATATTCGTGAATTCGGCAAACCCATGGTGGAGCCGGGCCTTGGGGAAGTTTGCGATATTATTGAAGCCAGCGCAATTCCGGTCGTTGTGGCGATTGAGGGCAACACTCTGGGGGGCGGGCTGGAAACCGCGCTTGCCGGGCATTACCGGGTTGCACATCCCAAAGCACGGCTTGGATTGCCGGAAGTCTCGCTTGGCATTCTGCCCGGCGCGGGGGGGACGCAACGGTTGCCGCGTCTGCTGAAAAACCCTGCGGAGGCGATTGAAATGATTGGCAGCGGCAGGCCCATTTCAGGCTCAAAAGCAGAAGCCATTGGGCTGGTTGACAGTACCGACGAAAATACCGTTGACGCGGCCGTTTCCATGGCAAAGGATATTTGCGAAAACAATTTTGAAGCCCGCCGCCTGTCAACAATTTCACTTACGATGACAGAAGAAATCGAAAAACAATTTGATCAGGCCATGGCGGGGATTGCCAAAAAAAACAGGGGCGCAATTGCGCCGGTTCGTGCTGCTGAGTGTGTTCGCGCTGCTTATGAAATGCCGTATGCCGACGGTATCAAAAAAGAACGCGAGACATTTATGGAGTTGGTCAAATCTGATCAATCCAAAGCCTTGCGCCATATTTTTTTCGCTGAACGGTTGGCGGCCAAGCCTTCAAAAGACGTCACGGGTGGCTCCCGCGAAATTAAGCGCGTTGGAATTTTGGGGGCCGGCACCATGGGGGGCGGGATCGCCATGACTTTTGCCAGCGCCGGATTTCCCGTCACCATGTTGGAGATGAACGACGAGGCCCTCGATCGGGGTCTTGCATTGATGGAAAAAAACTGGTCACGGGGAATAAAATCCGGCCGCATTACCAAACAAGGGGTGGCTGAGTTGATGGGCCTGATCACCCGCACCACAAGCTTTGATGATCTGGCCGATTGCGATCTGATTATTGAAGCTGTGTTTGAAACCATGGACGTTAAACGCGAAGTGTTTCGCAAGCTTGACGGGGTGGCAAAGCCCGGAGCGATATTGGCCACCAACACGTCCTATCTGGATATAAATACAATAGCGGCGGAAACCTCACGGCCTGAAGATGTGTTGGGGATGCATTATTTCTCCCCCGCCAATATTATGCCGCTACTGGAAATTGTGCGGGCGGAAAAAACGGCTGATGATGTTTTGCTCAGCGCGCTTAGGGTGGCCAAAAAAACCGGGAAGAAGCCGGTGGTGGCCCGGGTTGGTCACGGATTTATCGGCAACCGGATGCTGACGCCGTATCTACGACAAGCCAACTTGCTGGTGCTGGAAGGGGCGTCTCCAGAACAGTTGGACAAAGCCCTGACCGATTTTGGCTGGGCCATGGGACCCATGGCGGTGAGCGATCTGGCGGGGCTGGATATCGGCACTAAATCCCGCCAGGATCAGGATTTGAGCGAAGTTGAGAGGAATGTCTATCGGGTGGCCGATGCACTGGTGGAGGCCGGACATCTGGGGCAAAAATCCGGCTCCGGGTTTTACTCCTATGATCCGCAAACCCGCGCACGAAGTGAAAACAAAACGGCTACTGAAATTATCGAGACTGTGCGCAAAGAGCTGGGCATCACCACGCGCAAAATTACGGACGAAGAAATTGTGCAGCGCACCATGTTTGCGCTGGCCAATGAAGGCGCGCACGTGCTTGGCGAAGGGGTGGCGATACGGGCAAGCGACATTGATGTGGTGTATAATCATGGGTACGGATACCCCCGCTGGCGCGGCGGGCCAATGCACCATGCCGATGGTATCGGGCTTGATGGTATTGCTGCAAAGCTTCGCGAATGGGGTGAAGGAAGCGGTGGCGAACACTGGAATCCGTCGGATTTACTGATGGAGTTGGCGGAACAAGGAAAAAGTTTTTCTGAATGGGATAGGGAAAACAACTAGACCGTTTTGCTAACTTATGATCACATGAGTGTTAGGTGGGTGGCTTGTTCACCACTTTAGAACCAATATGACCCATGATACTTAAAGATCATCCTCCCAGTGAATTCAAACGAGCTTATCCAATGTCCAAGACCACAACCTCTGAAAATCCGCAATCAAGCGGATATAAGAAATGGCTGGTCATCGGTGGTGTCATCATTTTGTTTGGCGCACTCTATTATTTTCTACCGATTAGGGAATGGTTGAGTGCTTTTCAGGATTGGGTGCAAGGCTTTGGTGCATTGGGGTGGATTATTTTTATTCTAGTCTATGCTCTCACAGCATTTTTTCTTATTCCCGGTTCAATACTCTCCATAGGTGCCGGGGTAGCTTACGGGCTTTGGGCTTTTCCATTGGTAATCGTTGGCGCAATTCTGGGTTCCTCCATATCTTTTCTCGCAGCGCGGTATATTTTCTTCGATAGGGTTCAGGCGAAGGTAGCCCAATACCCACGGTTTAACGCGGTAAACGAAGCCATTCGTGATGAAGGCTGGAAAGTGGTGTTCCTGCTGCGCCTTTCTCCTGCCCTGCCTTTTTCATTGCAAAACTGGTTTCTTGGCTTAACCCCTGTTGGCTTTTGGCCCGCCCAGATCGCAACATTTTTTGGCATTATGCCGGGTACGTTGCTTTATGTCTGGGTTGCAAGTCTCGGTGGCGAAGCAGCGGCCGGCGGCATGCACAGCGCAAC
>QILU01000234.1 GCA_003233475.1 Ahrensia sp. | reverse complement strand
AGGCGGAACTTGTTCCCATATCCGCTGCAAGTGCCTTAAATTGTTCAATCTTTTCAACGTTCAGGCTGAAATTCGGCTCCGAGAACCGAGCGCTCCCGGTGCGAAAATCCGTTGGCTTAAATTGCGACGGATCCGGCGTTTCTTGTGCAAATATCCCTCGCCCCATGGGAGAAAAAGCAACCAATGCCGTGCCCAACTCCTTACAGGCCTGCAACAGGCCTAAATCCGGATATCTGGTCCATAGCGAATATTCGCTTTGAACCGCCATGACCGGCCCGAGTTTCACGGCTCTGCGCAGGGAATAGGGCGCAATTTCTGAAAATCCGATGCCTTCAATCTTTCCCTCCTGCTTGAATTGCAAAAGAGTTTCCATCACCTCTTCAATTTGCATATCCGGGTCGCGTCGATGGACATAATACATCTGCACTTGTTCAACCCCGAGCCGTTTCAAGGATTTCTCCAATTCTACGCGCAGATGATCCGCACTGTTATTAAATCCCCGCTCATTTGTTTCAGGATCCCGATATATCCCGCCCTTGGTGTGGAGTGTGAATTTTCCCGGATTGTCCTTGATGAACCGCCCGATTATTTCTTCAGATAGACCCGCGCCGTAAACATTTGAGGTGTCGAGGAAATCAATTCCCACATCCAGCGCGGCTGAAAGTGTTTCCCGCGCCTGGTTTTCATCGCATGGACCGTAAAACCCAGCGAAATTCATACACCCGAGGCCAATTTCCGATACAAGCGGGCCGTTGGCGCCCAATTGACGTTTATTCATGGAATTTTCTCAATTCGTTCAAATAATCACTACCATCCAATACAATAGCAAAAACCCGGCCCTTTATCAAGGAACCGGGTTTTGGATACTAGATATTTATTAAATAAATCAGGCAGTTGCAGCAAGTGGCATGTCTTCCAACTCGCGCAGAACATATCCACGGCCCCATACGGTTTCGATATAATTCTTACCGCCGGTGGCTGATGCCAACTTCTTGCGAAGCTTACAGATGAATACGTCGATGATTTTCAATTCAGGCTCATCCATCCCGCCATAAAGGTGGTTGAGGAACATTTCCTTGGTGAGCGTGGTGCCTTTGCGCAGGGAAAGCAGCTCCAGCATCTGGTATTCTTTACCGGTCAAATGAACCCGCTGGCTGTTTACTTCAACAGTCTTCGCATCAAGGTTCACTTTCAGATCACCGGTGGTGATAACGGATTCCGCATGGCCCTTGGAGCGGCGAACAATCGCCTGAATGCGCGCCACCAGCTCATCCTTATGGAATGGCTTGGTCATGTAATCATCGGCACCAAAGCCAAGGCCACGAACCTTATCTTCAATTCCGGCAAGACCGGAGAGAATAAGGATCGGTGTTTTCACTTTCGACAGGCGCAACGTGCGTAAAACCTCATACCCGGACATATCCGGCAGGTTCAAATCGAGTAATATAATGTCATAATCATAAAGTTTGCCGAGATCGACACCCTCTTCACCCAGATCAGTCGTATAAACATTAAAGCTTTCCGACTTCAGCATCAATTCAATCGAATGTGCTGTGGCGCTGTCGTCTTCAATCAGCAGAACTCGCATTTCATTCCCCTTAATAGGAGCGTCCCGCCAAGAATTCGTTAACTTGAGCCAGGAGCTATTTTTCTAATTACCCGAACGCAACGCTAATGTGGAATGGTTAACAAAAGATGATTCTTAAATGCAAGCACTTATTGATCGAATCTAGAGAATTCCACTATCTCATTGAATTCATGTGTATTTTCCTTGCCAATCATAGTTAATATTTTACTTCAACAAACGCTTCTAAAGTTGAAATCTAAAAAAACTGACAAATTACGTAAAAACGAAGCAGCTGATTTGCCCATCCGTTTCTTCATGCATTATTAAATGATCAGGTAAACGAGACGTTAATGCGCAAGGATTTAGTAAGGTGTATGAAGATTTTCTTGCGATTTTTACCGTTGGAGGTCGCAACTCACTAAAAAAAGAGAAAAAAAGGTAAAAAATGCCTTTCTCTTATATAGGCTCCTCAAGGTCACCCAATGAAGCTCGATTTTAGCCCACGAATCGATTGCAAGGGAAAATTTTCTTCCTTTATTCGGCTCAAACTCCGGTAACCTCAATAAAATCTCGCAAAATGCGTAAATTTTTAACCACTTGAAGTCATAGTCAAGTTTCCGGTGTGCGTTTTTCTGCCGGTGAGTATCGGAGTATTGAGTATGAAATCGCGTGAAAGCGTCCTTCGCCTGAAGAAATTCCAGGTGCAAGAAAAGGCCCGACAAGTGGCCCAAATCGAGACCATGGTCTCTCAATTTAAAAATATGGCTGCTGATCTTGACGGGCAAATTGCCTATGAAGAGAATAAAGCTGGTATTGATGATCAAAACCATTTTGCCTATCCCACATTTGCAAAAGCGGCACGCCTGCGCCGCGAAAATCTGCAAACTTCGGTGCTGGATTTGAACGAGCAGCACTCCGCAGCCAAATCCGCCCTTGCAGAGGCCGAAGAGGAGCTGGAAAAAGCCGAAAAGCTTGAAGCCCGCGACGGCAAATCAACGATAGAAGTTGAGCAGCCCTCAACTTACGAATCTGCCGGCATGATTGGCTAATAAAGCCGCAGCCGAGAATTTTGAAAAACCCGTTAGCGAAAA
>QILU01000214.1 GCA_003233475.1 Ahrensia sp. | reverse complement strand
CCGAAGAAAAGGTTCAAAAAGAATTAGAAAAAAAACAAGAGGCCGAAAGGCTCGTCATACAAAAAATTGAAGAAAAGGCGCGCAAAGAAGCAAAAGCCGCCGAAGAAAAAGCAAAAATTGCCCAAGAAGCTGTAGAAGTTACCAAAAAAGCAGATGATCGGGCGGCGGCAAAAGCTGCCAAAATTGCGCAAGAAGAAGCGGAGGCAATTGCCAAACAAGAACTTCAAGCACTTGAAGCGGCACAAAAGGCGACTGAAGAAGCCGAAGCACTTCGGGTTAGCGAAGTTAAAAAACAAGAAGAAGAACGCCAGGAGAATGAAAGGCTCGCAGCAATTGAAGCCAAGCAAAAAGAAGCCGAACTTCTTGCAGAAAAAAGAATTGCCGAACTGCTAGCCGAACAAGAAGCTGCTGAGGAGGCGGAAAGAGCCGGATTAGAAGCTGAGCAGCTAAGGGAGGAGCAGGCAGAACAAGAACGCCTCGCGGAAGAAGCCGCTGATGCAAAAGCGGAACAATTAGCCGCGGAACAACAAGCCGTTTCTCAAACTGAACCTGAACCGGAAGAAACACCGAAGAAAAAGAAAAGCTGGTTTTCCCGCCTTAAAGACGGGCTGTCCCGTTCCTCCAATCAACTGACCGAAAACATCACAGCGGTTTTCACCAAGCGCAAGCTCGATGAAGACACTTTGCAGGAGTTGGAAGACATATTGATCCAGGCGGATCTTGGGGTTGAAACCGCCACCAACATTACCGATGCTCTGGCATCTCAGCGCATGGGCAAAGACGTCACCGACGAAGAAGTTCGAGAATTCATGGCCAGTGAAATCGAGAAAGTTTTAGAACCGGTGGCCGCAGAACTGGAACTCGATCTCGACCATACCCCTCATGTGATTTTGGTGGTGGGTGTAAATGGATCGGGCAAAACAACCACCATCGGCAAACTCTCACAAAAACTCTATGATGCCGGTTTCTCAACTGTTCTGGTGGCGGGCGATACATTCAGAGCAGCGGCTATTGAACAACTTGAAATATGGGGGGATCGAACCCAGTCTCCCACCCTTTCAAGACCGCTTGGGTCAGATTCAGCCGGACTGGCCTATGACGCCTATTCCCAGGCGGTAGACGAGGGGCGGGATGTGATGTGGATACGGCAGGCCGTTTGCAAAACAAAACCGAGCTCATGGACGAGTTGGAAAAAATCATCCGCGTATTAAAAAAACACGACCCGACAGCGCCCCACACGGTGTTGTTAACTCTGGATGCAACCACCGGGCAAAACGCCTTAAATCAAGTCGAGGTGTTCAAAGATGTTGCAGGGGTTAACGGGCTGGTCATGACCAAACTGGATGGCACGGCGCGGGGCGGAATTATGGTCGCGATTGCCGCCAGATTTAAGTTGCCGGTTTATTTTGTTGGTGTCGGGGAACAGGTGGAAGATCTGGAACCGTTTGAGGCTCGCGAATTCGCCCGCTCCATTGCCGGGTTGGAAGGTTAGCTTTTATCACCATGAAAGTTATTGCCGATAATTTGAGCGTGGAACGGGGCGAAGACTTGATTTTCGAAGGTTTATCTTTCGAAGTGTCCTCCGGTGAAGCGCTGATAATTCGTGGCCCAAATGGGGCGGGAAAATCCACCCTGCTTCGCGCCATTGCCGGGCTGTTACCCCTGCTTACCGGAGAATTACGAATTGAAAACAAGGACAAGGAATTTGGCGACGCCCGATTGCCGGAGCTTTGTCATTATCTGGGCCCCAACAACGCTATGAAACTCTCCATGAGCGTCGAGCAAAATTTGAGCTTCTGGCAGGATTTTGCCGGCCAGGCACATCTGGGCATTGATGAAGCTTTGGAAATGGTGGGGCTTTCCGGTCTTGGCCCGGTACCCTTTGCCCATCTGTCCACCGGGCAGCGGCGACGCATTGGTATTGCCCGGCTATTAGTAAGTTATCGGCCCATTTGGTTGCTTGATGAGCCCACTTCAGGCCTGGATGGGGCTTCTGAGGCTCAATTTGCAGAACTGATGGAAGTGCATCGTCAGGACGGCGGATTGATCATTGCCGCCACCCATATTTCCTTGGGGCTGAACAATATCAAAGAATTTGTTTTTGGAGCAGAAAAATGATCGCGCTGCTGAAGCGGGATATTACTCTTGCCCTACGCTCCGGCGGGGGCGCTGCAACCGCGTTATTGTTTTATCTGGCTGTTGTTATGGCCATGCCATTTGCGGTTGGGCCAAACAAGGAACTGCTGGCGACAATTGGCGGGGCAACCCTGTGGATTGGTGCATTGCTGGCAGGGCTTTTAGGGTTGGAGCGGTTGTTTCAAAGCGACTATGAAGACGGGTCGCTGGACCAGATGATGATTGTGCAAACACCTCTTGCCGCACAGGTGTTTATGAAATGCCTGGCCCATTGGCTGGTAACAGGATTGCCGCTCACGCTGGTCGTCCCCATATTTGGAATATTTTTGGGACTTGATGCGACCACGACCCAAGCCGCCATGGCGACTTTGTTGGTAGGCACACCGGCCATTTCTTTCATTGGTGCCGTTGGGGCGGCGGTAACCGTTTCTCTCCCCAGAGGCGGGCTGTTGCTCTCGGTTCTGGTTCTTCCCTTATGTATTCCTGTTTTGATATTTGGAGTGGGTGCTATACGCGCCGCGGTGAGCGATATTGATCCGTTTTTACCACCATTTTTATTGTTGGCGGCAATCTCATTATTTTTTGTTGTGCTTGGACCACTGGCATCCGCACTGGCCCTTCGTATCGGTGCAGATTAATTGTCGATATGTCGCAACTGCCTTAGGCTCAATTCCCCGTTACTCAATTGATTGTCGGGCGCGCTCCGCCTAAGACACATTCATGACAGTCGACACAAACATCCAATTGCCCCGCAAAGGGCTGACGGCTCTGGCCAATCCAACCCGGTTTCTGGCCCTGGTGAAAATACTGCTGCCTGTTTTTATACTCATCACCCTTGTGCTTTTAGGCATCGGCCTTTGGATGGGTTTTTCTGCCCCTGATGATTATCAGCAGGGGCGTACGGTGCGCATTATGTTTGTGCATGTTCCTGCGGTCTGGCTCGCCATGGCCGCCTATATGACCATGGTGTCAGGAGCATTGGGGGTCCTGGTATGGCGTCATCCATTGGCAGACGTGGCAGCACGGGCAGCGGCGCCGCTTGGTGCAGGCTTTACCTTTCTCGGGCTGGTTACCGGCTCCATCTGGGGACGACCCATGTGGGGAACTTGGTGGGAATGGGATGCCCGGCTTACCAGTTTTCTGATTTTGTTTATTATCTATCTGGGCCTGATGGCGCTTTGGGCCTCAATTGAAGAACCGGCAAAATCCGCCCGCATGGCAGCTGTGGCCATTTTGGTAGGAGCGATGATACTTCCGATCATAAAGTTTTCTGTCGACTGGTTTACCACTCTTCATCAAAAAGCCAGCGTTTCCCGTTTTGCGGCACCCGCCATGCCAGCAGAATATTTATATCCGTTATTGACCATGGCACTGGCCTTCCTGTTCTTGTTTTTAACCCTGCATTTGATGGCCATGCGCAATGAAATTCTGCGCCGTCAAATCCGCACCCTGCAACGCAAAGCGGCCAAAGAGGCCCGAACATGAGCGAATTGTTTGGCACCAAATATTTTAGCTTTATCGCATCTTCCTATGCAGCCACGGCAATTGTATTGATAGCAATGGTTTTATGGGTGGTAATAACCCATTCCAAACGAAAGCGGGATTTACTGCGTCTGAATAAAGCAGGGTTTACCCGAGCATCTCAATCCCCAGGTGTCCCGATCAAATGAGT
>QILU01000116.1 GCA_003233475.1 Ahrensia sp. | reverse complement strand
CTGGAAAATAAGTACGGCGAAATGTTCAATTTGAAAGGCTAAAATTGACCATGGGATTTATCTTTGAGAGAAGCTGAGCTACATCAAATTGAACCCCTTTGAGTGAATTTTATGGCACCCTCCATGCATCGTATTGCATTTAGTCTGATTGTTCTGGCCGTTGCTTTTACAACTCCAGCACTGGCGGAGGTCGTTAAGCCGAAAAATGCGCCTTACATGAATAAAATGCCGGCGGACGGGGTGATGAACATTGTTGTATTGGGGGATTCCCTCGCCGATGGACTTCATCAGGGGCTGACCCGGTTGAACAAGGGTCGGATCAATCTGAATACGGTCAAAAAATCAAGAGTTAACACCGGGCTTGTTCGTCTGGATCGTTATGATTGGAACAAGGGAGCAAAAAAGACAGCCCGTTCGGGAGATTATCAAGTAGCGGTTGTTCTGCTGGGTTTGAATGATTTGCAGACAATTCGTGAGGATGGCAAAGCCCACCACTTCAAAACGGATGGCTGGAAAATTCGCTACATTGCTCGGGTTGAAAATATGATGGCAGATTTGAAAGCCGGGGGGTTGGCCGTATATTGGGTGGGAATACCGATCACCACGAAAACACGTTATCAGGATGAGTTTTTCTATCTAAACGGCATTTACCGGGACGCTGCGAAAAAAATCGGCATCAGGTTCATCGATACCTGGAAACCGCTGGCGGATAAGAATGGCAAGTTCACCCCCTTTTATACAGGCGCGGATGGAAAGAAAAAAGAAATCCGACGCCGGGACGGGGTGCATTTTACTTCGGAAGGTTACCTGATTTTCGCCGGAATTCTGAACCAGGTAATACTTGCAGATTTGGAAGCAGTGTTGCCCAAGTTGACCGAGGATGAACTCGCCACGCCGTAGTCTCATTCAATGAACCGGTTCTTGAGAAATTTTTAACGCTGTTTGCTTATGTTTTGTTAACACCCCGGCTTCGACGCCGTTTTTTTGTTTTGAGCGTAATATGGCCGTTTGCAAATTTAATCTAATTCGTTTGGCGCTTCCGCTGGCCTCTGCGTTGGTTTTGGGTGCGTGCAACACTACGGGAAGTCCGGTTGCCAGTCTGGATCCTGTTGCACCGCCGCAAAGTGATCCGGCACGAAAAGCGGCAATGGAAAAGCTTGCCGTAAAATTGAAGGCTCAAAAGCAACAGCGACAGGCAAAAAATAAAGCCGCAGAAAAACCGGTAATAATCGCTAATTTGCGACCGGCAAACAAGCCTGCATTGGATCGATTGATCACCCGAGCCACGGTGGGAAAGCCTACCGAGCTGGTGAAACGCAGCTCAACAGTTGAGCAAACTGAGGTGGCAAGTATTCCGCGGTTGCGACCCATTACCAATGCTGGTGGGCCGCTTGGTCGGTTTCATGCAAAGCTTGCGGCGTTAAAATCCGGCCAACGGGTAAAACCGATTACTATTTTGCATATTGGTGACAGCCACATTGCTTCGGATAGTTTTTCGCGCGGGATTCGCACCGCCTTGCAAAAAGAATATGGCAATGCCGGTCGCGGCATGGTGATACCGGCCGGAGCTTATAAATACGGGGTTGCGGACCAGATCACTCTACAGACTTCCGGAAACTGGCGCGGGGCGACCGCCTTACGGCAGAGCCAAGGAAAATTTGGCATTTCAGGGGTGAGTGTTACCTCCCGTTCGTCAAAATCATCGATGAAACTGGTAAGCAAAACCGGGCCGTTTGACTGGGCAGAAGTCACAATTGCCACCGGGCCCTCTCAGGGGGCATTTGTGATGAGGGTGGGCAATGCCAAAAAACGATTTGAGGCCTACTCAAAAAAGAACGGCTCGAAGGTTTTTCGCCTAGATGTGCGGGGTCGTACCTTAACGGTCACTCCTGGCGGTGGAGCGCAAACAACGGTGCTGAACTGGGCGACGGGCAAAAATTCTCCAGGCATTCGATATGTGAATTTTGGCCTTATCGGCGCGACATTAAACACTACAAAACGGTTCAACATGAAGCTTGTCGCCAATGACATTCGAAACCTTGATCCGGATTTGATTATTTATGGATATGGCACAAATGAGGGTTTTAATGATGGTTTGAAATTGGCGGCTTACCGTAAACAGGCTTCACGCTATATGAACAAATTAAAAGCGAGTGCGCCGAATGCGGATGTTATTTATATGGGCGCTTCCTCCGGTTTGAGACGCAAAGGAAACCGGGCTTGCGGTGGCTGGTCCACTCCTCCAAAACTTGAACCCCTACGCGCCAGTGTGCGTAAACTGGCGGCAAGTCAAAATGCCGCCTATTGGGATTGGGCTGCAGCAATGGGGGGCGTTTGTTCAATCAATTCATGGGCGGGCCAGGGGCTGGCCGCAAAAGACCGGATACACCTGACCACCCGGGGCTACGAGCGAAGTGCCAAGGCATTTGCCAAATGGCTGGTTACACCGGCAAAGAGCAATGTGACCATCGCTCTGAATTAGAGTCCTGATCTTAGGGCTGTAAATTATTTCCCGCTCGTTTCTTTGCACGATGTACAGCCGCTTTAGCGCGGTTGCCGCATACGCTCATCGAGCACCAGCGCCGGGTATGGTTTTTGCTGACGTCATGAAACCACAGGGTACAGGTGGGGCCTTCGCAATTTTTCACCCGTGCGAAATCTGTGCTACAAAGCAAATCGCCCATGGCCTCCGCT
>QILU01000165.1 GCA_003233475.1 Ahrensia sp. | reverse complement strand
TCTGTAACTGCCGGCCTTACTTACGATATGGGTGATAATCTTTATCTTGATACGTCGTACAATTACCTGACAACGATCGCTGATCCGATTTGGGGAGGCAGTAACGGTATTGCAGCGTCCGGCGCGCCCTCCAGTTTCCACAGCATTAAAATCGGATTGAGATACGAGATCTGGTAATCGCGCCTCAAAAATCCTGAAAACTTATCAAAAGCCGGTGCGGGAAGCAGCGGCTTTTTTTTGCGCTAATCTTCCAGTGTGCGTCAAAAATTATTGCCTGTTAGGAACTTTCCCATATTGGCGAAGACGGGCCACCTCTCCCCAACGAGAGGCTTGCTATCTGGAAGGATAGAAGATGATAAATGATATGAGCGTTGCGACGCCTGAATTGCGTCCGCAAAACCCGAAATTTTCTTCGGGCCCTTGTGCCAAACGCCCCGGTTGGGAACTGGCTGCACTAAAAAACGCCTCCCTTGGCCGGTCTCACCGGGCCGCAGAAGGCAAAGCAAAACTCAAGCAAGCACTTGATCTTACCCGCTCGGTTCTTCGTGTTCCAGACGGGTATCGTATCGGAATTGTGCCGGCTTCTGACACTGGTGCTTTTGAAATGGCTATGTGGACGATGTTGGGGCAACGGCCTGTCACCATGTTGGCGTGGGAGAGTTTCGGTGCCGGGTGGGTTACTGATGCGGTGAAGCAGTTGAAACTGGAAAATACAACGGCGGTTGTGGCTGATTATGGTCACCTGCCGGATTTAGCGGCTGTTGATTTCGACAATGACGTTTGTTTCACCTGGAACGGGACAACATCCGGGGTGCGGGTTCCCAATGGCGATTTTATTCCGGCTGACCGCAAGGGGCTTACCCTTTGCGACGCAACATCGGCGGCTTTTGCGCAGGATCTGGATTTTTCAAAACTGGATGTGGTGACGTTCTCCTGGCAAAAAGTGCTGGGGGGAGAAGCTGCTCACGGGGTAATAATCCTATCGCCGCGTGCGGTTGAGCGGTTGGAAACCTATTCTCCACCGTGGCCGTTGCCAAAAATATTTCGCCTGACCAAGGGCGGGAAACTGATCGAGGGGATATTTACCGGTGCCACCATCAACACGCCCTCCATGTTGTGTGTTGAAGATTATATTGATGCACTGAGTTGGGCGGAAAATATTGGCGGACTAAGCGGGCTGATGGCGCGAGCGGACGCCAATACTGCCGTGCTAAGCGAATGGGTTTCGCGAGCGGATTGGGTGGATTTTCTAGCCGAAGACCCTGCCACCCGTTCCAACACATCGATCTGTTTGAAAATAGTGGATGCGGATATTTCCGCCCTTGATATGGAAGCGCAAAGGGGATTCGTAAAGCGCATGACTACGTTGCTGGAAGAGCAAGGGGTGGCATATGACATTGGTGCCTACCGAGACGCCCCGCCGGGGCTTCGTATCTGGAGTGGGGCAACGGTGGAAAGTTCTGATTTACAGGCTCTGACGCCGTGGCTCGACTGGGCATACGCCAGTGCAAAAAATGCAATTTAATTTTTGAGAGAAATAAAAAAATGACCAATACAAAACCCCGCGTGCTCGTATCCGACGCACTTTCCGCTACCGCAGTCCAGATTTTTGAAGACAATGGCTGTGATGTGGATTTCAAACCGGAACTTGGCAAAGACAAGGATGCTTTGCTGGCGGTGATCGGGGATTATGACGGCCTTGCCATTCGCTCCGCCACCAAGGCCACCGAAAAGCTGATCGAAGCGGCCAGCAATCTGAAAGTTATCGGCCGGGCCGGAATTGGGGTTGATAATGTGGATTTGAAAGCGGCATCGCGGCGGGGTATTATTGTAATGAACACCCCGTTTGGGAATTCCATCACCACCGCTGAACATGCCATTTCTCTGATAATGGCAGTGGCACGACAGATCCCGGCAGCGGATGCCAGTACTCAGGCAGGCAAGTGGGAAAAATCCAAATTTATGGGGGTTGAGTTAACCCAAAAAACTCTTGGTCTTATTGGTTGCGGGAATATTGGTTCGATTGTGGCCGACCGGGCAATCGGTATGAAAATGCGGGTGATTGCGTTTGATCCGTTTCTTACCAGTGAGCGGGCAGAGGGGCTGGGGGTTGAGAAAGTTGAATTGGACGAGTTGTTTTCCCGGGCTGATTTTATCACCTTGCACACGCCGTTGACCGATAAAACCCGTAACCTGATTGACGCCAAAGCGCTGGTGAAAATGAAAGACGGGGTACGTATTATCAATTGTGCCCGGGGGGGGCTGATTGTGGAAGCTGATTTGGCTGACGCACTAAAATCCGGCAAGGTGGCGGGTGTCGGGGTGGATGTGTTTGAGGTTGAACCAGCCGTGGACAGCGTGTTGTTTGGCCTGCCAAACGTGGTTTGCACTCCCCATTTGGGAGCGGCCACTACAGAGGCGCAGGAAAATGTTGCGGTTCAGGTGGCCGAGCAGATATCGGCTTATTTGACCCGTGGGGCGGTGAGCAATGCGATTAATATGCCATCTATTACAGCTGAGGAAGCGCCACGCCTTAAGCCATTTATCAAGCTTGCTGATATCCTGGGCAGCTTTGTCGGGCAGGTGACGGAATCCCCCGTCCAGCAGGTGGAGATTTTGTATGACGGGCATGTGGCCGGCATGAACACCAAAGCATTGTCCAGCGCCCTGTTGGCGGGGATGTTACGCTCGCAGGTGGCGGATGTGAACATGGTATCCGCGCCTGTAATGGCGGCCGAGCGGGGCATGAAACTGATGGAAATGACACGGGAAAAATCCGGCGTTTTTGATGGCTATATTCAGTTGAATGTTGTTACCGACCGAACCAGTCGCTCAATCGCCGGCACGGTTTTTTCCGATGGCAAGCCGCGCTTTATCCAGATTAAGGGCATCAACATGGAAGCCGAGGCCGGGGAGCATATGCTCTATACCACCAACAAGGATGTGCCGGGAATTATCGGAAAACTGG
>QILU01000211.1 GCA_003233475.1 Ahrensia sp. | reverse complement strand
GTCGGCTCAATGCCTGTACGGGTGATACTTTCCAGCCTCAGGAGTTCCTGATCAACGTCAATCTCGGACAGTGGCATTAGGGATGATGCCGCTCCATCTTCCTCATTGATCCCGATGATGAGGTGCCCGCCAAGTTTGTTGGCAAAGGCAGTGATGTCCTTCAGCAGCTCTTGCCGTAGCTCTTGCGCTTGAAATCGAGGTACACAGATTCCGACGCACCATTATTAATTAGCGAATGGATTGTTGCCCCATCGATATCATCAAAGTTCTTCCCGAGAAGCATAGCTCTCCTTTTTGGCCAAACGCTGCCAGCAAATAGTTTTCTGTTTCATCACCATATCTTACGTCCTTGGATAGTAACCACCGCCAAGCGACGTCTTGCTATGGTCTACGTCCGCTTTGTCCGCATAGCTACCGGGTGGCTCCGTTGCAAAACCTATCGATCTTACAATCCCCCGATGCAGCCCCCCCTCACCGCGCCGCCGCCTTGCTCAACTCCGCCACCTCGGCCCTCAGCGCCCGCACCTCGGTCAGGATCTGCGCCGTTTCGCTCATCATGGCAACACGCTCGGCGCGGGCTTCGGCTTCGTGCTCGGACTGCATGGCGTCGACGATGACGCCGATGAAAAGGTTCAACACCGTGAACGCCGTGGCGATGATGAAGGGCACGAACATAGGTCTGCATAACCGGGCGGACGACGCCCATCGACCAGCTTTCCAGGGTCATGATCTGGAACAGCGTATAAGACGACTCGCCGATGGAGCCGAACCATTGCGGGAAGTCGGCGGCGAACATCTTGGTCGAGATGACTGCGAAGACATAGAAGATCAGCGCCAAAAGGAAGACGATCGACCCCATGCCCGGCAGGGCCGACAAAAGCCCCGACACCACCCGCCGCATCGCCGGCACGGTGGAGATAAGGCGCAAGACCCGCAAAATCCGAAACGCCCGCAGCACCGAGAGCGAACCAGTCGCCGGAACCAGGGCGATGGCGACGATGGTAAAGTCGAAAATCCGCCAGGGGTCGCGCCAAAACCCACGAAAATCAACAAACATGCGGATCGCGATCTCGACCACGAATACACCGAGTATGATGCGATCAAGGACCACGAGCACCACACCAAAGCGCGCCATGGCCCAGGGGCTGGTTTCAAGCCCCAATGTTATGGCGTTCAGGACAATCAGCGCCAGAATAGTGCGCTCAAAGGCCCCGTGTGCCAGAACTTTCGCCAGCTTGTCTTTGAGCATGTCCGGGGGTTCCGCAGGAGAGGTTGAAGAGGGTGTCGGTGCCTGTCATTTCCAGCGCCACTCTTATCATCGGGCCGCGGGACCCTCAAATGAAAAGCGGCCCCGAAGGGCCGCCGGACGGAGCCGGAATGTCAGCCCGATGGAACAGGAAGGGGGGTGTTGCCGGGCCGATGGCAGTGGCGGTTGCGGTTGCGGTTGCGGTTGCGGTTGCGACGAAGTAAATCGAGTTAACGAAGTAAAAAAACGAAAGCGACCTATAAACTTAAACTAACTGATTGCGGGATAAATGTTTAGTACACCTAATGCGATCTCATCCTGTAGCGCTTGCAATAGTTCTGGTGGGCCATACGGAAGTCCGCAAATCAAGCTGTGAGAAGGATCTGCCAATTTATACTTCTCGTCAGAATCAAGCGGGTCTTCAATAATGGAAATATCTGGGATTTCGCCGACAAGACGCCGTTTTATATCACCTATGTTGATTTCCGCGAGCGCACCATTTCGACTCCAGTCGAGGCGTTTCAAACGTCGAATCTCAGCCAATTGAGTTTCTTTCTTCCCTTCGAAAGCTTCCAGCCAATTAACTGATATCCCATCATGTCCATATTTAAGCTCAAATGCCCCACCATCAACAACACCGTCATCTATTAGACTTGGTTTGACATAGCGGACGACATGATGGTCGTCAGGCAGAGGATCGCCCTTCATACGGATATCAAGTCTTCGGTTTCGAATGCGGAGATGTGGCGTAACACGCCTTCTATTGTATCTCGCCCATAACCACGCCGATGGGCTTGAAATTCCGTATGTTTGGCAAAGATCACATATTGAACAATACCACTTCCCATAAATTGCAAACCGATTTGCTCTCCCTGCTCCCCCTTCCAAACGGCGCGAAGATGGCCACTGTCGAGTAAAAATATCCGAGGTTTTTTCAATAGTGGTAGCGAATCCATAAACCGCCGGAAATCTTGCTCAGAGATAGCTTTTAAGACTTCCCCTTCCGATTTCAAAAACTGAATTCTCAGCTCAATCTCTTGAGCAAATGAGCGAGCAGTTGCCTGGTTTACCTTGAGTTCAGCAAAAAGCTTGCCCGGCTCCGAAAGAGATACTGCAATTCCACTGTCAGTAAGTGTCAGAAGTGTATCTGAGTACTCTTCATTGCCTCTGATCAACGCATTTTTGTACGCCGGCCATTCGTTCTGTCGGCGGTCCACAAAAAAATCAGACAATTCGGATGAGGCATCGCTTTGATTGATTTGACCAATGATGGTTGCTGACTCTGCTGGAGTCCAATTTTCAGTGACGGTCGAATACGACGATGACATCAATCTTTCTCCATAGGTTGCCAGTAACTATTTTGGATATATGAGTCTGTAACACCCTTAAAACAACGCCCAATTGCACCATGGGCGCGATTAAACCATTCGTCCGCATCTGATTTTGAGGCATTTCCAAATTTGCCTGTGGCTCGGATTTCGAACCGAAGATGAGAAACTTCAGGATGCTCTAACGGATGCACGTTCTGAATTACAATTTTTAGAATCAAATTTTCCTCAACTTGGAAGACCGTAGTGCAAGCGACATCAATAGGGGAAGTACCATCACAACCAATATCAATAAATTGATGAGAAGGAAATATTTTTGCAATGTCACCGACACCCTTCCAGTAGTCATTTTCTGTGATCAAATTGATATATGCAAGTTCACAAACTTCAATCCCAATATTGGTTGCAACAGACTCAGAATTCAGAAAATCTTTAAAATACATATAGTATTTGTCAAATTTAGATTTTAAGATATCGTAGTGGGGATAATCCGCATCTCGTTTTCTCCAATTAAGTAAGAACGCATTCTTTTGAATTTGTAGCAACGTAGCATCATCTTCGGAGGTAACCCAAAAGCGCGGAAGAGGGAAAACATCTCCAGGCGCTTCAATGATGGTTCCAATAGGTGCTTGCTGCGATATATGCGGAAATTCTTCTCGAATCTTGGACCAAAACAACCCGATATGTTCGGCATGAAGACCAAAAAGAGGGGGGTTGAAATAAGTCCCAATCACTAACTCGTTGATCGGGGGATTTTTAAATTTACGGGGCATTTCGCTCCTAGTCAAAAATATATTATTCTGACATTGCTATTTCAACAATGAAGATACCGCAAATAAACATAGGCGAGCATAACCCTCTGCCCCACTTCACAGCGCCTTGACGATATCCTCGACCATCTTTTTGGCGTCGGAGAACAGCATCATGGTGTTGTCGCGGAAGAACAGCTCGTTATCGACGCCGGCGT